>NZ_JBBKBD010000002.1:0-187475 GCF_037890055.1 Lagierella sp. ICN-221743
TAGTGGATTTTTTGAAATAGCATCTCTAAGACCTTCATCATCCACGTGGGTATATATTTGAGTAGTAGATACATTCTCGTGGCCTAGAATCTCTTTTAAAAGCAATATATCTACATCTCCATACTTATACATCAAAGTAGCAGCAGTATGTCTCAATTTATGGACTGAAAATACATTTGTATCTAATCCAGCTTCTTCTAAATAGAAATCAACTCTTCTTTGTACAGTACGATTGCTTATTTTAGAGTTTCTATTACTGATAAAGAGATAAGGGTCTTCTATATCTGGTCTAATCTTTAAATAGTCATCTATGGCTTTGTTACATACACTATTTAAGTAAATAGTTCTTTCTTTATTTCCCTTTCCAGTTACGTTTATTGTGTCATCTTTAAAATCAGAAATTTTTATATTCGTTAGTTCGTTAAGTCTAAGTCCACAGTTTAAAAAAAGGAGTATTATTGCAAGATCTCTTTTTTGTACAAATTCATCTTCAACGTTTTTTACAGCATTTATTAATCTCTTTGCTTCATCTAAGGTTAAATAAACTGGATTTTTCTTTTCTATTTTTGGAGTTTCTAAATTATGAGCAGGATCATTTGAAATCATCTTTCTTATTTTATACAAGTAATCAAAAAAAGTCCTAAGGCTAGAAGCAGTTCTTGCTCTAGTAGTAGTAGAATGATTTTTATACCTATCTGTGTAAGCAAGATATGAATGTAGATCTGCAAGTTCAATTTTATCCAAATAGCCTTCGGGAAATTCTTTAATATTAATTTCATCAATTTCTTCTTTTTTATATTTGTCCATGTTGAATCGATATATAATGTACTTTAAGAAACAAGAAATACTATATCCATACTCCTTAGTAGTGGAGGAGGAATGTCCTTTTATTGTTTCAATATAATCTAAAAAATCTATTAGTATAAGAGGGTAGTCTTTCATAAGTCACCTTTTTTCATTTTTTTGTTTTGTCGCAAAATAATAGTTTTGTGACAAAATTCATCAAATTTATTATATAGCATAAATCCAAATGTGTAAAGAGATTTTTTATTAATATCATAGATCTCAGAATAAAAACAAGGTCTTATTTTGCGTTCTAAGGCATTTAAAATAATTTTATGACTAAATACTCATCAACATATCAAAAACGACTTTAAAAGGAAACTACCACCATTAAGACTATTTTGCTAATTTTTCTAATTCTATAATCCTTTTAATACCTTCAATAATTAGTTCTTCATCTGCTGCATATGAAATTCGTATATAATCATCATTTCCAAAACCTATTCCTGGAACAACTGCAATATTAAATTCATCAAGTAATACTTCAGAAATATCTATTGAACTGTTTAAAATTTTTCCATTAAAGGATTTATCTTTTAGAGATTCAATATTAATAAAGATATAAAAAGCTCCCTTTGGCGAGTTAATAGCAAGATTTGAATTTTTTGAAATAAAATCAATAGCTTTTTTACGGCGGTTATTAAATTCATCAATCATATTTGTTATGTCATTATGTTTTGATTCATCTCTAAGTGCCACGTATCCAGCGTATTGTGCAATGGAGTTTGCACATGCTGTAGTATGACTTTGGACCGCATTCATTATTTTTATAATATCTTCATGTGCAGCGCAGTAACCAAGTCTCCATCCGGTCATTGCATATGTTTTTGAAAATCCACTAATTGTTATGGTAATATTTTTAATTTCTTCACTTAATGATGCAATACTAACATGTTTGCTATCATAAGTAAGTCTTTCATATATTTCGTCTGCAATTATTATTATATTGTTTTTAACAGCCCAATTTCCAATTTCTTTAAGTTCAGACTCATTATAAACTGAACCAGTAGGATTGTTTGGATTATTTAAAATTAATATCTTCGTTTTGTTTGTTAATTTTTCATCAAGAATTTTAACATTTATCTTAAATTCATTTTCCTTTGATGTATCAACAATAACTGATTTTCCACCTGAAAGTCTTACCATTTCAGTATAACTAACCCAATAAGGACTTGGTATAATAACTTCATCTCCATCATTTACAATGGAAAAAATAGCGTTGAACAGGCATTGTTTAGCTCCTGTTGATACTAAAATATTGGAGCTATTATATTTAATATTATTAAAGCCATTTAACTTTTTAACAATTTCTTCCTTTAATTCTATAATTCCAGAAGTTTGTGTGTATTTTGTAAATCCTTTTTCAATACCCTCTAGTGCACCTTTTACAATATAATTGGGAGTACAAAAATTAGGTTCGCCAACTGTTAAATTTATTATTTTCTTTCCTTCTGACTTTAATCTTTTAGCCTTAGATGATAGTTCTAAAGTAATAGATGGTTTTACTTCTGTTGCTTTAATGTTATACATTTTATACCTACTTTCTTAAATCGTGTAGATTCTCAAGCCTTTTTATTGACGAGTTTGGGCATAAGAACTTTCCCATTAAATATTCTTTATTATATAATTTTCCGTGGCAATCGCTACCTGCAGTTGGAATTAAATTATATTCATCTGCTAATTTCATCAATTTTATTATATTATCCTTATTGTGCTTAGAATTAATAACTTCAATTCCATCAATTCCACAATTTATAATTTCTATAATCTCATTTTCAGTCATTCTAAATGGATGAGCAAGTACAGATACACCAGATGATTTTTTAATAATATCTAAAACATCTTTAAGCTCCACTTCATTTTTTTCGATGTATGCAGATCCACTATCACCAAGGTACTTTTCAAAAGCTTCATTTATGCTATTAACATAATTATTATCTACCAAGTACATTGCTATATGTGATCTTGATACAAAATCACTTCCTTTGTACTTATATAAATCACTTTCCTTGATTCTAATATTAAGTTCATTTAATCTAGATAAAGTTTTATTAATTCGTATCTTTCTATCATCTTTTAGTTTAGCTACAAAATCATTTAGTTTTTCATTTTTATAGTCTATATAGTATCCAAGGACATGTATTTCTCTTTTCTTATAAGAAACTCCAAATTCTATACCTGGAATAAATTTAATATTATACTTCTTTGAAATGGTCGCCGCTTCTTCTAGACCATCTAAACAATCATGATCAGTTATAGAAAATCCTCGAATTTTTTGTTCTTTTAAAATATCTATTATACTTTCTGGATTTAAATTTCCATCTGAATAAATACTGTGAATATGTAAATCAAACATAGTGCCTCCAATTAATATTACCATAAAAAAAACAAATCCTACAGAAGTAGAATTTGTTTAATATATTATTTTGCGTAATCTATTGCTCTGATTTCTCTAACAACATTTACTTTTATTTGTCCAGGATATTCAAGTTCACTTTCAATTCTTGAAGCCACGTCCCTCGCAAGTAAAATCATTTCGTCTTCTGAAATCTTTTCTGGTTTTACCATAATTCTAAGCTCTCTTCCAGCTTGAATAGCAAAAGAACTTTCAACACTTTCAAAAGAATTTGCTATTGTTTCAAGATTTTCAAGCCTTTGAATATAAGATTCAAGAGCCTCTCTTCTAGCTCCCGGTCTAGCTGCAGAAATAGCATCAGCTGCTTGTACCAAAATAGCTTCAATACAAGTTGGCTCCACATCACCATGATGTGATTCAATACAGTTAATAACTTCAGCTCTTTCTTTGTATCTTTTAGCTGCTTGAACACCTAGTTGAACATGAGATCCTTCAATTTCATGATCTATTGCTTTACCTATATCATGCATTAGGCCACCTCTTTTGGCAAGTCTTACATCTGCTCCGACTTCCTGTGCTAACATTCCTGCTATATGAGCAACTTCTACAGAGTGTTTAAGTACATTTTGTCCATAGCTTGTTCTGTAATTTAGCTTACCTAATAGTTTTACTAATTCAGGATGTATCCCATGTAGTCCAATTTCATAACATGCATCTTCTCCATGTTTTTTAATTGCCTGTTCAACTTCTTGAGTTGATTTCTCAAAAAGATCTTCGATTCTTGTAGGGTGAATTCTACCGTCCATTATTAGCTTTTCTAATGTTAATCTAGCTACTTCACGTCTAACTGGGTTAAAAGCGGATAATACAACTGCTTCAGGAGTATCATCAATAATCAAATCCACACCTGTAAGTGTTTCAAAGGCCTTTATATTTCTACCTTCTCTACCAATAATCCTACCCTTCATTTCATCATTAGGCAGTGAAACAACTGAAACTGTAGATTCCGCTACAAAGTCTGCTGCATATCTTTGTATAGATGCTGTTACTAAATCTCTAGCGATATCATCAGCCTTATCTCTAGTTTCTGATTCTAATTCCTTAATAATCATTGCTTGTTCATGTGTTACTTTTTCTTTTAAATCTGAAAGTAGAATTTCTTTAGCTTCTTCTTCAGTAAGTCCAGCTATTCTCTCTAATTCAGTATTTTGCTTTTCTAAAAGTTGCTGAACTTCTATGTTTTTTTCTTCAACATCTTTCAAATCAGATTCAAGTTTTTGAATTTTTGAGTCTAACTTTTCGCTCTTTTTTTCTAAGTTTTCTTCTTTTTGAAGAATTCTTTTTTCAGATTTTTGAATTTCCAATCTTCTTTCTCGATTTTCATTTTCTTGATCGGTTCTTAATTTAAATATCTCATCTTTAGCTTCCAAAAGCATCGCTTTTTTAGTTGTTTCAGCTTCTCTTCCAGCATCATTAATAATTTGAGCTGCATGAGCTTCTGCTGAACCAATTTGTTTTTCTGCAATGTTTTTCCTGATTAAAAAACCGACTGCCAAGCCGATTACAAGGGTTATCAAACTTGCAATTATAGTAATAATATTATTGTCCATTGACAAGCCCCCTCTATTAAATTTTCAAGATTCTTATATGAATAATTACATTTAATAATCATACATATAAATAAATTATAAGGTTTTCACGACTAAAAGTCAAGTTGTTACATTTAAAGCTCATCTACTATGGAACTTAAGTTTTCTTTGTATATTTTATAACTTTTATCTCCTATAGATGCAAGATGTTCGTTATGAGAAATTATAATTATTTGCTTTCCAAATTCCTCAGATATCTTTTTAATAAAATCTGCTATATTGAAGACATAGTCATCACTAACATGTTTTGCAGGTTCATCAAGGACAATTGGGCCCTCTATTGAAGGGTGAATTTTTAATATAAATGCAATTCTAAGTGCAAGAGAAAGTATATCTATCACTCCCCCACCTCTTGTATCCTCTATTTTGTAAGTATATTTTTTATCTTTATCCATTTCAATTATAAAAAACTCCGCAGAATTTTTACCTCTTAATTGACTTAACTCAATCTTAAACTCCATTTTTGAATTAAATACTAAATCCAAACATGTGGTTACGATAGCTTCTATCTCTTTCGATGATTGTAGACGTGAAAAATCCGCAGTTTCTTTTAAAAGTGTATCCACAAGTATCAGGTCTTCTGATTCTTCATTTAATTTTTTAAGATTATCCTTTAATCTTTCTAAATTATTTTCAATAGATTTCTTTTCTCCAATAGCTTGATAATATTTGTTTTTTTTATCTATGAATGAATCTTTAAGATTATCGTAATTAAATTCTAACATTTATTCCTCTGCTAATAACTTTTCAGCTTCAAATAGTAAACTATCTATTTGTGTTTGTAAATTTAATATTTCATTTTCAAGATCTTCTGGCTCAATTCCCATTTCTCTAATTGAAACTATAATTTCTTCTTTATTATTGTTCAAAGTTTCAAGCATACCTTCTGCTTTGGTTTTATTTGCTTTTGCAACATCCAATTTGTTCTTCAATTCATTTAATTTAGAATTATAATCTGTATTTTGTTCCATTTTAAACCTCAAATTCTTTAAGAATACTCTCTATGTGTTTATCATCAATTTTGTTATAGCATATAGGGCATGTTCCGCTTTCTTTTAAAAGTTCTATATAAGTATTAACAGCTGCTTTATAGTTAGAAATTAACTTAGTAATATACTTATTTCCTTCATTTAACTTTTGATTTATGTGATCATACTTAACTTTTAAACTTTCCATTTTTTCTTTTTTTATATTTAAATGTGAAAGCTCTAATACTAATTTATCTAATTTTTCTGTATCGGGATATTTTTTTAAAATATTTTCCAACTGGCCTATCTGTTTGTTAATATTAGTATAATTCTTGTAAGCTAAATTGTACTTTTCTAGATTTTTATATATTTCAAAACTCTTAGAATAAATATCATAAACTTTGTCGGTATCCACTTTTTTTAAAAATAAATTTAATTCTTTAATTTTTGAATCGGTGTATACTAATCTATTATTTAAATTCAAATAAATTTTAAGATTATTTTCTTTTAAAATAAGCTTTTCATATATGATAAAAAGTTCATCTAAGTTTTTATACTTTTCTAAATATTTTTTTGTTTCATTTGTCCTTTCTAAGTTGTTTTTATATTTTTTCTCTAAGCTTGTTAAAAGACTTAGTTTAGTTTTATATTCATCAACTTGGTGAAAAATATTTTCAAACCGTTCTATCTTAACCTTTTCTTCATCCAAATATTTAAAACTTTCTAAAAAACTTTCTTGGTTTTTTATTTCCTTTTCAATTGATTTTCTATCGTTGTTTATCTCGTAGATATCTTTAGATAAATTTCCAAGTGCCTTATCTATAATGTCAACACCAGCTAATTTTCCAAGGGCATTTGCTTTAATTGAAGGGCTATCTGTAATTAGAAAAGGACTTTCTAATTGTTCAGCAATATTTAGTGACATTTTAATATTTCCAAGATCAATTTTATTAATTCCAGTTATTTCTATTACCTCTTGTGGCACAGTTAGTCCAAAACCTTCAAATCTTTGAACTTCGCCGTCCCCAGTGACTATCTCATAATAGTTTTTACTTTTGTCTCTTCCTCTAATAATCTTAACTCCAGTGTTAAGTTTTAAGGTAACTTTAGCTTCAGTTTCTCCCTTTTTAATAATATCTGTACCGGATGGCTCATTAAAGAAAATCCACTTCATAGCTCTAATAACTGCTGTTTTACCACTATCTGAAGGCCCTATTATGACATTTACACCTTCATCTAATACAAGTTTAGTATGCGAATGTGATTGGAAGTTTTCTATTTCAATATACTCTATCTTAATATCGTTATTCATTTACCTCTCCCAACCTTTTTATGGCTTCATCTACAATATGCTTAGGAAAATTCTTCTCCTTTGAGATTTCTTTTAAAATTTCAAGAGTATTATAGTTTTCTAAGTTTCCACTTGTTCTGATGAGTTGCTTAAAGTTTTCTATTTGCTCATTTTTTATTTTATATCTATCTTCAGCTTTGTTAAATACATCTTCGCCTTTTTTTGCAGACTTTAATTTTATCTCATCTATTTTTATTTCTTCTTTTGAAAGTTCAATAATAGCAACTTCTGGAGTTCTATTAATTTCTGCAGTTGAATTATATGTTCTTGCTAAAGAGCCTGGATTAACAAAATATCTGTCATTAAATCGTTTTATACCAAAACCTGAATGATAATGCCCAGCTAGTACTATATCCGCATCTACGTCCTTTATTTCATCAATTAAGGTATGACTGATAGAGTCAATAAATGGTTTATCTATTAAAAAACTGTGAATCATGACTATATGATAATCTACGCCTTCCAGTCTTGTTGGAAAATAATAATCCTTGTAGTTAGAGTCTATATCGTAAATATACGGAACACCTGAAATCTGAACTTTTAAATTATCCTTTATAAGTATGATAGGCTCTTTAAAATTAATTAATTTTACAAAATTGATTTGATTTAAAAGTCCTAGCATAGATCTTTCGACTGTTTTAGGATTATGTCCATATATATCATGATTACCGGAAATAATATAGATAGGTTTGTTATAAGAATTTAAAATATTTGCAAAATCACCAACTATTCTTACAGGAACATCAGGCCTATCAAATAAATCTCCACCATGAAGAATATAATCTACATTGTTTTCTTTTGCAATTTCACCGACTTCTTTAAATTTAAGTTTTAAAGACTCTATATAGTCATCTTTTCTGGATGATGGATTTGAAGCTCTTATATGAGTGTCTGTAAAAAATAAAAATTTCATATTTCACCTATAACAAAACCTCCTTTTCAGGAGGCTTAATCATTTTCTATATCTGTACTAAAATCCAGTGTAGCTTCTTCAACTTCATGACCAGCTATATTGAAATGGCTATATACTTTTTCAGTTATTTCATTAAGTAAATCTGGATTTTGTTCTAAATACTCTTTAGCATTTTCTCTACCTTGACCAAGTCTTTCATCTCCATAAGAATACCATGCTCCTGCTTTTTTAATTATATCTATATCGGATGCCATGTCCAGAATAGTACCTAATTTAGAAATTCCTTGACCATACATAATATCAAATTCAACTTGTTTAAAAGGTGGAGCTACTTTGTTTTTTACTACCTTTACTCTTGTTCTATTACCAATAATATCTTCACCTTGTTTAATAGCCTCTCCCCTTCTTACTTCCATTCTTACAGAAGAGTAGAATTTAAGAGCTCTACCACCAGTTGTAGTTTCTGGGTTTCCAAACATAACTCCAACTTTTTCTCTAAGTTGATTTATAAATATTACAGAAGTGTTACTTTTAGAAATAGCGCCCGCTAGTTTTCTTAATGCTTGAGACATAAGTCTTGCTTGAAGGCCAACATGGGTAGCACCCATATCTCCGTCTATTTCTGCTCTTGGTACCAAAGCAGCTACAGAGTCTACAACTACGACATCTATAGCACTACTTCTAACTAGTGATTCTGCAATTTCTAGTCCTTGTTCTCCTGTATCTGGTTGAGATACAATAAGTTGATCTATATTTACACCTAAATTTCTGGCATAGATAGGATCAAGGGCATGTTCTGCATCGACAAATGCAGCAATACCGCCCTTTTTTTGCGCTTCTGCAATAATGTGAAGGGCAAGAGTAGTCTTACCTGAAGATTCGGGTCCATAAATTTCAATGATCCTTCCTCTAGGTATACCACCAATACCAAGTGCTATATCTAAGTTAATTGCACCTGTAGAAATAGAGTCTATTTGTTGTTTAGGTGCTTCGCCTAAAATCATAACCGCACCTTTACCATATTGCTTTTCAATATGCTTAAAAGCGTTTTGTATCGATTCGTTTTTGTTCTTATCACTTGAAATATTCATAGCTCTTACTCTCCTTAAATATTTTCTAAATCCAATACTTCTTTATTCTTAATTATATAATCCATTCCTGAAATAACAGTTAGTGCTACTGAAATGTAGTAGATTACACTTGTTATTGTAAAGGGAATAAAAGTTAATTTTGACATAAAAAGTACCATTACAATTGCCACAAATTGTGTTACTGTTTTTGATTTTCCCCATTTGCTAGCTGCAATTGTTACCCCTTCAGAAGCTGCAATTATTCTAAATCCAGTTATTAAGAATTCTCTTGCTATAACTATTACAACTGTCCATGCAGGAAATATACCTTGTTCTATAAACATTATTAAAGCTGATGCAACCAACATCTTATCAGCAAGAGGGTCTATAAACTTACCAAATGTAGTAACTAAATTTCTACTTCTTGCTAAGTGGCCATCAAAAAAATCTGTAATTGCGGCAACTAAAAATATGATTCCTGGTATTGGACTCTTTATTGAAAATTGCATAACTGCTGCTACAAACACAGGTATCAAAAAAAGTCTTAAAGTTGTTAATTTATTTGCTATATTCATTATACATCAAGTTCCTCTAAATAATTTTTATCTACTAATACTCTTCTAGGCTTACTACCTTCATACCCAGATATTATACCCATTTCTGCCATTTCATCTATAATTCTTCCAGCTCTTGCATAGCCTATCTTCATTCTACGCTGTAACATCGAAATAGATGCGGAGTCTTCCTCTATTACAATCTTAACGGCTTCATTAAATAGCTCGTCCGTACCAGATTGCTTATTTGCCTGTTCTGTTGTCTTCTCGATGTTTTCAATTATATCTCTATCGTAGTCGGATTCATTTTTATTCTTTAAGTAGGATACTATATTCTCAACTTCCTTATCAGAAATAAAAGCACCTTGTATTCTTATTGGTTTCGATTGTCCTGAAGGTAAGAATAGCATGTCTCCCCTGCCTAAAAGTTTCTCTGCTCCAGACATATCTAGAATTGTTCTAGAATCTATTTGTGAAGATACTGCAAAGGAAATTCTAGAAGGAATATTTGCTTTAATAGTTCCTGTTATAACGTCAACTGAAGGTCTTTGTGTGGCAATAATTAAATGAATTCCACAAGCTCTTGCCATTTGGGCAAGTCTTGTTATTGCATCTTCAACTTCTCCTGCGGCTACCATCATAAGATCCGATAACTCATCTATTATAATTACAATATATGGTAGTTTTTCTAAATCTTCTTCAGCACTCTTTACATTATAAGCCTTTATGTCTTTTACATAATTGTTTGAGAAAATTTTATATCTTCTCTCCATTTCACTAATTGCCCAGTTTAATGCAAAACTTGCCTTTTTAGGATTTGTTACAACTGGTATTGCAAGATGTGGTATATCATTATATATTCCTAGTTCTACAACTTTTGGATCCACTAATATCATCTTAACATCATCTGGGTTTGATTTAAATAGTATGCTCAAAATAATCGAATTTATACATACTGACTTACCAGATCCTGTAGCTCCTGCTATAAGTAAGTGAGGCATTTTTTCTATGGACGACACTATGGTATTTCCCTGAATATCCTTTCCAAGTCCTAGTGGAAGTGGGCTAGAAAGATTTGTAAACTCTTCAGAATCTATAATCTCTTTGAAAAATACCATCTCTTTATTAGAATTTGGAACTTCAATACCTACCAGGGATTTTCCAGGAATTGGAGCTTCTATCCTTATGTCCGGAGAAGCTAATGCCAATGCCAAATCATCTGAAAGGTTTACAATCTTACTCACTTTTACTCCTAAAGGTGGTTCAAGTTCAAAGCTTGTAACTGTTGGACCCTTATTAATTGAAACAACTCTACATTCAATTCCAAAACTTGATAAAGTCTCCTCTATTTTGCTTGCCTTCTCTAATAAAATTTGCTTTGAATCCCCTGAAGTTTTAATAGGATCTTTTAAAAGTTGAATAGGCGGAAATTTATAAACACTATTAACTTTAGTTTTAGATAAAATATTTTTTTCTATCTCTAATTGTTCTGAGAAATCTTCAACTTTTTCAATTTCATCAGTTTTAGAGTCTTTTTCTTTCGTATCTGAATCATCATAAGTATTAAAAGTTATAAACTCTCTATCAACATCCTTCTTATGTGTTTTATCAATAATAGGCTCACTTTTTATAGTATTACTTACTTTTACATTTTGTTCTCTTGAAGGTATTTTATCTTTATTAGAAGTTTTATCTAAAAGTTCTTTTACCTTGTTAATGAAAATATCTATTATTTCACCTAACTTCTTAAAAAATGTAACAATATCATCTCTTAACGACTTCATTTCTACATCTAAAATGTAAACTCCTGAAAAGAATAATGCAATTATAGTTGATATATAAATGCCCACTTTTCCAATGGAAGTTAGTAGAAAGTGACAAATTGATGAACCTAAAAGACCAGCGCCTTGAAAGTGATTAGCTAAAATTAGCGAATTCTCTTTTCTAATAACCAATGTATCTCCGATATTTGTATTTAGGTCTAGTATAGTAAGTCCTAGAATAAATAACAAATATAAAAGAGCAAAGGAAATATGAATCTTTTTATTTATCTTATTAAACACAACAAGAAGAAGATGTGATAAAATAGCCGGCACTATAATAAAGGAGCCAACTCCAAAGATATTAAAATAAAATTCTTTTATCTTTTTCCCAAAAACTCCAGTGTTTTTTCCTACAATACATATAAATGAGATTACAAGTAAAATAGAAATAAAAAATAGAATGTTTTTTAGTTTTAAATTTTTGAGTGAAATTTTTTTTGTATTTGTTTTTCTTCCCAAAACTGCCTCCAATAAATGGAATTAATAGCCTGTATGACCAAATCCTCCATCACTTCTATCTGTTTCTTCTAAACTTTCTTCTAATTTAAACTCTAAATGCTCATATTTAGCTAAAATGATTTGAGCAACCTTATCTCCACTCTTTATTTCATACTCGTCATTTGATAAGTTTACCACTGGTATTCCCAGTTCTCCACGATAGTCAGAGTCAATTGTACCTACTCCATTTATCAGTGTAATTCCATGCTTAATAGACATTCCGCTCCTTGCCCTTACCTGGATTTCATAACCATTAGGTATTTCTAGAAATAATCCTGTAGGTATTATTTTTCTTTCTAATGGCTTTATAATAACAGGCTCTTTTAAAAATGCATGGACATCAAGTCCTGCTGAACCTTCCGTTGCATATTTTGGAAGAGGATTATTACTTTTGTTTATAACTTTTACTATCATTTTACCTCCTAAAAAATAAAACATAGAATATCTATGTTTTATTTGGTTAGAATTTAATATTTTTATTTATTTTTTTCTTCTGGTTTTGGTAATAATGCTTTTCTTGAAAGGTTAATACGTCCCATATTGTCGATTTCTGTAACCTTAACTAGCACTTCATCTCCAACATTTAAAACATCTTCTACCTTATTAACTCTTTCATGAGCAATTTTTGATATATGAAGTAGTCCTTCTTTACCATTCAATATATCGATGAAAGCGCCAAAGTTTGTAATTCGCATAACTTTTCCTAGATAGGATTTTCCAACTTCTACTTCAGCAACTATATCTTCTATCATTTTAATAGCCTTTTGACCATTTTCAGTCGTATCGGCTGTTATAGTTATAGTTCCATCATCTTGAGTATCTATTGTTACGCCGGTTTCATCAATTATCTTGTTAATAGTCTTTCCACCAGGTCCAATTACTTCTCTTACCTTATCTGGTTCAATCTTAATAGACATCAACCTTGGTGCATATTTTGAAATATCTGCTTCTGGTTTTGAAATTAGTTCATCCATGGTATCGAGTATTTGAAGTCTTGCAGTTTTTGCTTGTTCAAGAGCTTTAGTTAATATTTCTTCAGAAATACCATCAATTTTTATGTCCATTTGTAGTGCGGTAATTCCGTTTCTTGTTCCAGCAACTTTAAAGTCCATGTCTCCAAAGTGGTCTTCTAGTCCTTGAATATCTGTTAAGATTGTAGTACTATTACCATCACTCATAAGTCCCATGGCAATTCCCGCAACAGAATCTGTTATAGGAACTCCTGCATCAAGTAATGCTAATGTTGAACCACAAACTGATGCTTGTGAACTTGAACCATTCGATTCTAAGACTTCAGAAACAACTCTTATGGTATATGGGAATTCTTCAACAGTTGGAAGAACTGGAATTAACGCTCTTTCTGCAAGGGCTCCATGACCGATTTCCCTTCTTCCAGGCCCCCTAAGAGGTCTAGTATCTCCTACAGAGTAAGGTGGGAAGTTGTACTGGTGCATGTATCTCTTATCTTCTTCCTCAATAAGACCATCTAGTACTTGAACATCACTAGGTGAACCAAGTGTTACTACTGAAAGAACTTGTGTTTGTCCCCTTGTAAATAATCCTGATCCATGTGCTCTTGGTAGAAGTCCTCTTTCGCATGATAAATGTCTTATCTCATCTGTTTTTCTATTATCAGGTCTTATTTTATCTTCAATAATAAGTCTTCTAACTTCTTTAACTTGAATTTCTTCAAGTATGCTTGAAATCATCTTTCCAGACTCAGGATATTCTTCTTCAAAATGTTCTTTAGTTTCTTTAATTATTTCATCAATGTTATTTTCTCTTGAAACCTTATCTTCATCTCTTAAAGCGTCTACTATTCTAGATTCAGCAAAAGCCTTAACTTTTTCAACTAAATCCTCATCAGGTAATTCAACAGTAAATTCAGATTTTTCCTTACCAATTTCTTTTTGAATTTCTTCTATAAATTTACATATTCCCTTTATTTCTTCATGAGCTTTAAGAATTGCATTTAATACATCTTTTTCTTGCAGTTTGTTGCATCCAGCTTCCACCATCATAATAGCTTCATCAGTACCAGCAACAGTTAGTTCAAGATCTGATTTTTCTTTTTGCTCAACAGTTGGATTTATAATAACTTCTCCATCTATCATTCCTACTCCAACTGCTCCTGTAGGTCCATTAAATGGTATATCAGAAATTGAAAGTGCTATGGAAGATCCAATCATAGCAAGTATATCCGGGCTATGGTCAGGATCTACAGATAATGAAGTTGCAATTATTTGAACATCATTTTTATATCCTTCTGGGAATAGAGGTCTTAGTGGTCTATCAATTAATCTTGAGATTAGTGTAGCTTTTTCAGTAGCTTTACCTTCTCTTTTTATAAATCCACCTGGTATTTTACCTACTGAATATAATTTTTCTTCAAAATCGCAGCTTAATGGAAAGAAATCTATTCCTTCTCTAGGCTCTTTTGAAGCAACAGCCGTAACCAATATTACAGTTTCACCAGATTGCACAAGACATGCTCCATTAGCCTGTTTTGCAACTTTTCCAGTAGTAACTGTAATTTCTTTGTCGGCAATTTTGTATTTAAATTCCTTTATCATACTTTCTCCTTAGAAATTCTTAATTCAAAAATAAGAGCGTATTATACCGCTCTTATTATATTATCCTCTAATGTTTAATTTTTTAACAAGTTCACGGTATCTTTCAATGTCTTTATTTTTAAGATAGTTTAGAAGACCTCTTCTCTTACCTATCATTTTAAAAAGACCTCTTCTTGAATGATGATCCTTTGGGTGAAGTTTTAAATGTTCTGTTAAATCAGCTATTCTCTTTGATAATAGCGCGATTTGAACCTCTGGTGAACCTGTATCTAATTCACTTAACTTGTACTCTTCAATTATTGATTTTTTTTCTTCTTTGCTAAACATATTTTCCTCCTAATTTTAATTCACCATTACTGTTGAAATCGTTGAGGAATCGAATATCAACGTAAAGGTATTACTATATGATTGTAACATAATAAATGTTAGTTGTAAATTAATTTTTCAATAGTTTTCTAGAATATTCAATATCCATGTTGATTTGATTTACCAAGTCTTTTGGATCGTTAAACTTTTTGTTACTTCTAATGAAATTCATAAACTCAATGCAAATTTCCTTTCCATATAAATCACCAGTGTAATCTAAAATATAAGTTTCAATTTTTAATTCTTCTTCATTAAAAGTTATATTCTTCCCTACAAAGGACAAACTGTTATATTCTTTTTTATCATCTGTAATTGTCTTTGTAAGATATACACCTTCCTTCGGCAAAATATATCCTCTTTCTATAGATATATTTGCAGTTGGAAATCCAAGTTTACGTCCTCTTTTAAAACCGTGATTAACAATTCCATTAATCTTGTATGGTCTGCCTAATAAAATAGCAGCCTTTTCAACTTTACCATCTTCAATTAAACTACGTATATTCGTGCTTTTTATAATATTTTCTTCTAATTTAACTTGAGTTATGGTGCTAAATAAAATATTGTTCTTATCACAATATTCTTTCATAAATTGAATATCGCCTCTAGCAAATTCACCAAATGTATAGTCGTCTCCAACGATAATGCCCTTAACATTTAATTTATCTTTTAAAAAATTTAAAAATTCTATTGGAGTCAATGATTTTATATTTTCAAAATTTACGATAAAGATATTGTCTAGTCCAAGTTGTTTACATATATCTATTTTGTCATTTAGTTTAGTTAAATATTTGAATTCATCATTATCTAAAGCGCTTTTAGTATGTTCTTTAAATAATAATATGGACGGATTTAAATTTTTATTTTCTGAAACTTCTAACAATTTTTTAATCAACTTTTGATGGCCAATGTGAAATCCATCAAAATTTCCAAGAACAATACAATTATCCTTAGTAATTCCCTTTATTTCATTGTCTAGATCTATAATCATAGATTACCTCTTATACAAATAACTTTTTACTTTTAATAAATTATCTAAGTGATGATAAATCCCAATAAATTCTTCTTTACAATACACTAAATACTCTTTGTCATTTTCTAATTTTAGTCCTAACAGATTTGTTTTTATTGCTACCCCATTGATTACCTTGTCAAAAAGAAAATCAGGAATAATTATTTTTTCAATATCTTCAAGAGCTTTATCTGGATTAACAAAGAAATCAGAAATTCCCAGTTTACACAATTTATTTATTTCATCCAAAGTTATTGAGTCCTTAATATTAAAACCTCCAGAAGATAGCCTAATAAGTGAAGACATAGTGCCTAGAGAATTGCACTTTCTAGCTATATCTTTAAACAATGTCCTTATATAGGTTCCCTTGGAGCAAGTGACTTTAATATGAGCTTTCCCACTGATATACCTAATGAGTTCTATGGAGTAAATATTCGCAATTCTTTTTTTTCTTTCAATATCTTTTCCGTCTCTTGCAAGTTCATATAGTTTTTTTCCACCTACTTTAATAGCAGAGTACATTGGTGGAGTTTGAAGAATTTCTTTGCCATTTATTCTAGATATTGCCTTTTTAAGCTCATCAATAGAAGGAGTATAGTCACAAGTTTCTGTGATACTTCCCCAAATATCTTCAGTATCCGTTTCATATCCAAACGTAACCTCACCAAGATAAGTTTTTTGATGATTCATTAAATAAGAAGATATTTTTGTGGAATTTCCCACACAAATAGGTAGTACTCCTGAAACATTTGGATCAAGTGTACCTGTATGACCAATTTTTTTTATTCCAAGAGTTTTTCGAAGTATCGCAACAACATCATGGGAAGTGTATCCTATTTCCTTGTATACATTTATAACTCCATCAATATTATTTCTATTTGTCAAGAATATCAAATCCTTCTATTATTTTGTTTTCGACTTCTTTATATGGCGCTTCTATCTTTAATCCAGACGCATTTATATGGCCTCCACCGCCATGTTTTTTTGCAATCTCACATACATTTATATTGCCCTTACTTCTTAAACTTATTTTATAATTGTCTTTGGATAGCTCTTTAATCAATGCAACAGCACAAACTTCAATGCTTTCTCTAAAATAATTTATTACATTTTCAACATCTGTATCAGTAACACCATACTTCTCTAGTAAATTTAAACTCTGTTCTAAGATAACAAGTTTTGAGTCATAGTAAAATGATGCATTTTTTAAAATCTCAAGCTGAGCTCTCTTAGCGTTAAGACTTTCTGATTGAAATATCTTATCCATTAAAAGTTCTTTTTCTGCACCATTAGAACATAAGATAGACGCTATTTCAAAAGTTCTTGAATTGGCTGAATTAAATAAAAATCTACCCGTATCCGTTAAAATTCCCATTAATAAAGCTGTGGAAATAGAATGTGTGAAGTTAGCATCAAGTTCCAAGAAAATCTCTGATAAAAGTTCGCAAGTGGATGATATTTCACTATCTACAATGCTTAAATCGGCATAATCATCTCCTGAGTTATGATGGTCTATTTTTATAACTTTCTTGGAGGTTTCAAATAAATTATCTATATCTCCAAGTCGTTTCCTATCGGCACAATCTAGAGCAATTAACACATCAGCTTCTAAACTACTGTTATCGTAAAATCTTATTGAGTTTGTAATAAATTTGAATTTATTAGGAATAGTATCCAGTTCAATAGGAAATACTGTTTTACCTATGTCATTTAGGTAATTTGTCATAGCTATCAAAGATCCAAGGTTATCTCCATCTGGACTTAAATGAGAGATAATTGCAAATCTCTCATTATTTGCAATTATCTCTTTTAATTCTTGTATTTTATTCATTAGAATTTCCTTCAGAGTTCAAATCATCAATTATTTTCTCTATATGCATACCTCTTTCAGTTGACTCATCTAATTTAAAAATTAAGGATGGAGTATGTCTAAGGTCTATATTTCTGCTAATTTCTTTCCTAATATATCCCTTAGATTCTTCAAAGCCCTTTAAAGTCTCTTGTTTTTTTACATCATCACCTATAACTGATATATAGATGTATGCAAAACTAAGATCATTTGTAACCTCTACACCAGTAATCCCTGTATATAAAAGATCAATATGAGGATTTTTTAAATCTGTATATACTAGATTTGAAACAATTTTATTTATTTCTGACGAAATTCTTTTAACACGTTTTTCATTCATATTATCACCTACTTTGGAGCAACTTCTTTCATGATGAATGATTCTATAGCGTCTCCTTCTTTTATATCATTATAATTTTCTATTCCAAGACCGCCTTCATAACCTGTAGCAAGCTCTTTGGTATCATCTTTAAATCTCTTTAGTGAAGAGATTTCACCTTCGTGTATAACAATATCATCTCTTATTAGTCTTACCGAAGCGTTTCTTAAAATTTTACCGCTTGTTACATAGATACCTGCAACTGAACCAACATTTGGAACTTTAAATACCGCTCTAATTTCTGCTCTACCAGTTACTTCTTCAACAAGTTTTGGTGCAAGCATACCTTTTATTGCGTTCTTTATGTCTTCTATAGCTTCATAGATAACTCTATAAGTTCTTATTTCTACATTTTCATAGTTTGCAAGCTCTATAGCAGATTGGGAAGGTCTTACATTAAATCCAATAATAAGTGCATTTGAAGCGGCAGCTAAGTTAACGTCAGAATCTGTAACTCCACCTACGGCTCCATGGATAATATTTACCTTAACTTCTTCATTGCTCAACTTTTCAAAGGACTGTTTAACAGCGTCTATTGTACCTCTAACATCTGTTTTGATTATTATGTTAAGGTCTTTAATATCTCCACTTGAAATCTGATTGAATAAATCATCTAAATTTATATTGGATGATGATTTAATCATATCTTCCTTCTGAACTTCTTTAGCCTTATCCGCATATCCTCTAGCAGTTCTTTCGTCTTTAACAGCATATAGAGTATCTCCTGCTTCTGGAACATCTGATAAACCTAATATTTGTGCTGGGAAAGAAGGTCCTGCCTTTTTGATATTCTTTCCTTTGTCATCAAACATAGCTCTTATACGTCCACTTGTAGTTCCTGATACTACTATATCTCCAGTTTTCAAAGTTCCTTTTTGAATTAATACTGTTGCTGTAGGTCCTCTTCCTTTATCAAGCTGGGCCTCGATAACAGTTCCTATCGCTTTTCTATTAGGATTTGCTTTAAGTTCTTCCATTTCAGATACTGTAAGAATCATCTCTAAAAGATCATCTATTCCTTCTCCAGTTCTTGCAGAAACAGGCATACAAATAGCATCTCCGCCCCAATCATCTGGCATTAAGTCATTATCGGCCAGTTCTTGTTTGATTCTTTCAACATTTGCTTCAGGCTTGTCCATTTTATTTATTGCAACAATTATAGGAACCTCTGCAGCTTTAGCGTGGTTTATAGCTTCTATTGTTTGAGGCATTACCCCATCATCTGCGGCAACAACAAGTATTGCTAGGTCAGTTACTTGAGCTCCCCTAGAACGCATTGCTGTAAAGGCTTCGTGACCAGGCGTATCTAAAAATACTATTTTTTCATTATTTACATTTACTACAGAAGCACCAATATGTTGTGTAATACCGCCTGCTTCTCCTCTAGTTACAGAAGTGTTTCTTATGCTGTCAAGAAGAGAGGTCTTACCATGATCTACATGACCCATTACTGTAACAACTGGAGGTCTTTTCTTCAAAGATGATTCTTTATCTTCAAAGTCAAGTTCTTCCATCATGTCTTCTTCAAGATCTTCTTCTGTCATTTGAACAACTTCTTTTCCAAACTCTAAACTAATGATTTGTGCATTCTCAAAATTTAATTCTTCATTTTGAGAAGCCATTATTCCATATGAAATAAGCTTGCCCATCAAATCAGTAAGAGTAACATCAATAGCTTCTGCTAAATCAGCCACTGTTATACTTCCTGGTATTTCTATAGGTGCATCTGGATCAACTTTTTCAGGTTCTTCCTTCTTTTTGTATTTATTTTTTAATCTAGGAGTAGTTTTTTGTAAATTTTTAAAGTGATCTTCATCTATCTCTACTTTTTTAGAATTTTTTCTGTTTCTTTTGTTTTTATTAGGAGTGTTTTGGTTTTTGTTCTTTTGTCTATTCTCGTGTTTAAAAGCCTTACTATCTACCTCTGTTTCGTCATCATTTTCCTTTTTGTGTGAGTTCTTTTTATAATTCTTGTTTTTATTATTATGTTTTTGTTTATTGTTTTCTGCACTAACCTCTTTTTTTGCTTTATTTTTACTACTATTAGGGTTAAATACATCATTAAGTTTATTTTCAAGATCTGCATCAACAGATGACATGTGACTTTTAACCTTTATCCCAATCTTATCCAGCTCCTGAATTACAGTTTTTGCTGGTACATCTAAATTTTTTGCAAGTTCATAAATTCTTATTTTTTTCATATACAGCACTCCTCTCGAACTTATTATTCCATTACATAACTCGAAATCTCCTTATAAATTTCTTCGCTTAATTCAGCGTTTAATGCATGTGAAATTTTTTTGTTTTTCTTTGCTTTTTCTAAACATTCTAAATCTTTACAGATATAGGCGCCTCTACCATTCTTTTTACCAGTAGTATCAACAACTATACCTTCTTCTTTGTTTTTAACTATTCGTAACATTTCGCCCTTAGGTTTGTTTAATCCACAGGCAACACATTTTCTCATAGGGATTTTTTTAGTCTTCATTATTTAAAAATTCCTCTTGGTCTTTATCGATATCTTCAACAAAATCCTCTTCTATTTCATTTGAGTCAGGATTTAAAATAGATTCAATATATTCTTTTTCTTCAGGGAACTCTGGATCTAATTCTCCTGAGTTTATTTCTTCAATATATTGTTCAAAGCCTTTAATATCAACTTTCCAACCGGTAAGTTTTGCAGCAAGCCTTGCATTTTGTCCTTCTTTACCGATTGCTAGAGACAACTGATCGTTAGCAACAATAACTCTCGCTACTTTCTCTTTTTCATCAACAAAAACTTTTTTGACCTCAGTTGGACTTAAACTATTTGCTAAAAAGACTTTTATATCTTTGTCCCAAACTACAATATCTAACTTTTCACCATTTAGTTCATCTACGATATTTTTAACTCTACTTCCTTTAAATCCTACACATGCCCCAACTGGATCTACATTTTCATCCTTTGCAAAAACTGCAAGTTTTGTTCTTGATCCTGCTTCTCTTGCAATTGCTTGAACCTCTACAATACCTTCATTAATTTCTGGTATTTCAAGCTCTAACAGTCTTTTTACTAATCCAACATCAGATCGGGATAAAATAACTTGTGCACCCTTTGTTGTATTTTTTACTTCTTTTATGAAGAATTTATATCTAGAGTTTAGATTGTAAACTTCTCCAGGTATTTGTTCTTCATAAGGGACAATACCTTCAACTCTTCCTAAATCAACATATAATATTCCTCTGTCTATTCTTTGAATTAAGCCAGTTACAATTTCTTTTTCTCTATCTATAAATTCATTATATACAATATCTCTTTCAGCATCTTTTATCTTTTGAATAACTATATTTCTTGCAGTTTGAGCCGCAATTCTTCCAAAATCTTTAGGAGTAACCTCGATGGAAAGTTCATCTCCTATTTCAATACTTGAATTAATTTTTTTTGCTTCAAGTTCTGATATTTGAGTAATTGGATCTTCAACTTCTTCAACTACCTCTTTTATGGAGTATGTTTTTATTTCTCCAGTTTCTTTATTAATACTAACTGTAACATTTGCATTTTCATCAAAGTTTTTTTCATAACTCTTTATTAAAGCTTTTTCTAAAGCTTCAATTATTACATCTTTAGAAACCCCTTTTGTTTTTTCAATTTCTACTAAGGCATCAATAAATTCTTTGTTCATTTTTTCTCCTATTAAAATAATGATAATCTCACGGTAGAAATAGCTTCTCTATCCAGTTCTTCTACCCCTTTTTCAGTTTCAATTTTTAATATATTTTCATTATAGCTCAAAAGCTTTCCTATTAAAGTTTTTTGTCCTCTATGGGAACCATAGAATTTAACTTCTACATTTTCTCCTAGATTTCTTTCATAATCTTTTTCCTTTTTAAAGGGCCTATCAATTCCTGGAGAAGAAACTTCAAGGAAATAAGAATCTTCTATAGGATCTAATTCATCAAGTTTTTCGCTAATAAAATTACTTACTGTTTCACAGTCTTCTATACTTACATTCCCATTACCTTTGCTAATGTAAACTCTTAGTATATTTCCCACAGGTTCTTTAACATATTCAATTTCATATAATTCCAAACCTGATTGTAATATTAGTGGTTCAAATTCTTTTTCACACAGACTAAGTAAATCTTTTTTTCTCATATTCCCTCCCTTAACTAAATAAATAAGAGCGGGACAACCCCACTCCTATCAATTCTACTATCTTAAGTCAATTATATCAAGATTTGCTTAATTTTTCAACCTTTAGTATTTTCTATTAAAAATTTCTGAGTAAATAAAAGCTTCTTTTGCATTAAATTTAAAATCACTTTTATTATTTTCAGTTTGTACATCTTCATTTTCATCTAAAGTATCTTTTACATCTTCAATAACAAGTTCCTTATTCTTATTAACCTCTTTTAGTTTTTCCGGAATATTTAATTTATCAGATTCTTTCTTTATATCTACTTTTTTATTTTTCTTGCTATTTGAGCTTTCTTTATTAACAACTTTTTTTGAACTTAAATCCCTAATTTCAAGATCCACTCTTTTTTTATTCTTTTCAGGATAGGTATATATTGTTTTCTTAGATTTATTTTTATATACTTTTTTTTGATTATCCAAATAGATAATTATAATGATAATAAAAATTAAAAAAAGCATTATTTTTTATCCTTATCATTAGTTCCTGTTTCATATCCTGAAATAGAATTTCTCATTTTTGTATCAGCATTTATATTTTCCATTTTATAATAATCCATGATTCCAATATTTCCATTTTCTAAAGCCTTTGCAATAGCAAGTGGAATTTTGGATTCAGCTTCAACAACTTTAGATCTCATCTTTTTAATTTCTGCAAGCATTTCCTGTTCAGATGCAACAGCCATAGCTCTTCTTTCTTCCGCTTTAGCTTGTGCAATTCTCTTGTCAGCTTCAGCTTGATCTGTTTGAAGCTTTGCACCAATGTTTCTTCCAACATCAACATCTGCAATGTCTATGGATAAGATTTCATAGGCTGTTCCTGAGTCTAATCCCTTAGTTAAAACCATTTGAGAAATGGAATCAGGATTTTCTAAAACTTGACTATGGCTTTTTGCAGAACCGACGGTTGTTACAATACCTTCTCCAACCCTTGCGATAATTGTTTCTTCACCAGCTCCACCAACAAGTCTGTCAATATTTGCTCTAACAGTAACCTTTGCCTTTGCAATAACTTCAATACCATCCATTGCAACTGCAGATATAAGGGGAGTTTCAATTACCTTAGGATTTACCGAAACTTGAACCGCTTCCAAAACATTTCTACCTGCTAGGTCTATTGCAGCCCCTCTATCAAAGTCTAGAGGAATTTCTGCTCTTTGTGCAGCAATTAATGCGTCTACTAAGGTATTTACATTGCCACCTGCAAGATAGTGTGCTTCAAGTTGGTTAGCATTTAAATTTAGTCCTGCTTTAGTTGCTTTTATTAATGGATTTATTATCCTGCTTGGTGAAACCCTTCTTAGTCTCATTCCTATAAGTGTAGATATTTTAATTTTTACCCCTGCAAAGAATGCGGTAACCCAAAGCCCTACTGGTACAAATGTAAAAAATAGGGATAGTAAAACTAAAACTACTACGATTGTTAAAATTAATGATACGTTTCCTGGCATTAAATAATTTCCTCCTTAACCATAATTTTAAATCCTTCTATCTTATAAACCTTTATTGGTTTATTGGCTTCGATAAAGTTGCCTTCAGTAATTGCATCGTATGTTTCTCCATCTATTAAGATTTTTCCTGAAGGTCTTAACATACTAAGAGATGTTCCTGACTTACCCAAAAGTTCTTTCCTATTAATACTTGTATGTGATGAAATATCATCTTGTAATACAATTTTATTAAATGCATTGCTTCGAAATCCCATTTTTAATATAATTACAAAAACTAATAGTCCAATAACTCCAGAAACTGTAATTGATATTAAACTAATAGTAGGATCCTCCATTGCATTGTATAGTGCGTATAGAATAAATCCTATTCCCAATATTCCTGGAATTCCGAATCCTGGAATAAAAATTTCAAAAACTATAAATATAACACCAATTAAGAATAATATTAACTCCAATAGATTGGTATATCCCATTCCTATATTTCCCATAAAGAATAATATTAGAGAAATAATTGCGAATCCTACTCCTACTCCTTTTAAATTGAAAAACAATTCAAAAATTATAAGTAGAGTTGCTACCGTTAAAAGTAAAGTTGAAATGAAAGGATTTGCTAAAAAAGCAAAAAAATCATTAAAAGAGTTTACCTTCAATGGAGTATATAGAAAAATACTTTTTGAAGTTTCTGATGCTATTGTTAGATTTTTTGAAAATAAAATTAAAATAAACAATAAGGTTGAAATAGAAATACGTTTTTTCATACACGCCTCCTATTTATTTATACCCTCCACATATATAAATAAACAAAAAAATACCCAGGACAATCCCGGGTATGCGGTGTTAAAAACCTCTTCTTACTTTTTTTCTTTTAGCTGCTTCTGATTTCTTTTTTCTTTTAACGCTAGGTTTTTCATAGTGTTCTCTTTTTCTGTATTCAGATAACACGCCTGATCTAGCACATTGTCTTTTAAATCTTTTTAAAGCACTTTCTAAAGATTCATTTTCACCAACTCTGATTTCTGGCATAGGTTTCCCCTCCCCTCTTGTATAAAGAGTGCTCATATTGAGCAGAACACTTTAATATTATAACTTAAGAATTATTATATTGCAACATTTAGCCTGGTGGCCATTGTAAACTTCTTCCTGCCAATACATGGAAGTGAATATGATTTACAGATTGACCTCCATCTTTTCCAATGTTATTTACAATCCTATAGCCATCTTTATCAAATCCTTTGTCTTTAGCTAATTTGTTTATTACACAAAAGATATGACCAATTATTTCCTTATTATCTTCATTTATATCATTGGCCGATGATATATGCTCTTTGGGGATAACCAAAAAGTGTATAGGAGACTGAGGATTAAGGTCATTAAAAGCAATAACTGAATCATCTTCATAAATAATAGCTGATTCAATTTCTTTATTTGCTATTTTACAAAAAATACAATCCATTATTTCACCTCCTATATTTCAATTATACCAAATACTTCACCATTTTGTACATTTTTATATTTGATATTAAGAATTTCGTTAATCATATTATCATCTTCCAAAATATTTATTCTAGTATAATTTGTGGCATATCCTGAAATATATCCATTGAAGTCAGATTTAGATTCAAATAGAACTTCAAAAGTTTTTCCCATTAAGCCATTTAAATATTCATTTGAAACCTCTTGGCAAACTTCGGATAATTTTGTACTTCTATATTTTTTAACGTCTCCAGCTATTTGATTTTTCATCTTAGCCGCCCTAGTACCTTCTCTAGGTGAGTATTTAAAAATATGAACTTTTGAAAATCCTATTTTTCTTACAAAGTTACAGGTCATTTCAAAATCTTCTTCTGTCTCTTCTGGAAAACCTACGATTATATCGGTAGTTATACCTGCATAGGGATAAAACTTCCTTATAAGTTTTACTTTTTCTGCGTATTCTTCTGTGGTATATTTTCTATTCATAAGTTTTAAAATCTTATTAGATCCATTTTGAAGAGATAGATGGAAGTGATCACAAAACTTTCCTGTTTCCTTTGCTCTACTTAAGAATTCTTCTGTTATAAGTCTTGGTTCTACAGAACTTAATCTTATTCTTTTAATACCTTCTACTTTGCTGATTTCTTCTATAACATCAATTAACGAAATATCCTCTTCAAAGTCAATGCCATATGACGCAACATGAATACCAGTAAGTATAATTTCTTTATATCCTCTTGCTGCAAGTCTTTCAGCTTCTTTTATTATTGAATTTAGATTTCTTGATCTTACAGGTCCTCTTGCATATGGAATAATGCAATATGAGCAATATTGATTACAGCCTTCTTGAATTTTAATGTAGGCTCTTGTCATTTCAGACTGATTATAGATTTCGAGTTCTTCAAAATCTTTGTCATTTTTTATTTCATCAATAACACTTATCACTCTTTTTTCTGTAAGGGCTCTTTCACAGGCATCTACTATTTGTGATTTATTGTTTGTGCCAAGTACAACATCAACACCATCGATTTCGGAAACTTCTTCGGGCTTAATCTGAACATAGCATCCAACCATGGCTATGATTGCATCCTCATTCAGTTTTTTTACCTTTCCTATGGCTTGCCTAGATTTTCTGTCGCTTTGGTTTGTAACGGTACATGTGTTTATAACAAAGATGTCACTATATTCACCATGGGGAACAACTTCATATCCCCTACTTGTAAAAAGTTCCGTCATAGCTTCAGTTTCATATTGATTTACTTTACATCCCAGTGTTAAAAAGCTTACTTTTTTCATCCTTTACCTTTCTAATTCATAGCCTATTATAGATAGTAAGTTTAATGACGCAGTTTCTGTTCTTAAAATTCTATCTCCAAGTGAAATAGAATTAAATCCTTTTGAAATTAATTCATCCACTTCTTTTTTAGAAAAACCGCCTTCAGGTCCAATTACAATTGAAATTGTATTGTAAATTTTTGAATTTTTTAAAACCTCTCTAATAGGAAAGCCAGATTCTTCATATGCTAAAATACCAAGTTCTTCATCTTCAAGTTCTATTTCATTTAACTTTATTGGATAATCTATTTTTGGTATACTATTTCTCTTTGACTGCATAGCTGCGGCTTTTATGATTTTTTCATATCTTTCTTGTTTTTTATCATAACTTTTCGATTTAAACTTAACTATTGTTCTTTCTGATTCAAATGGAATAATTTCATCCACTCCAAGTTCCACAGATTTCTGTATGATTAATTCGAATTTATCCGACTTGGGCATTCCTTGATATAATTTTATAGAAACATCTTTATTTTTTAATTCAGTTTTTTCTAATACCTTAGTCAAAATAGAGTCGATTTTTATTTCTGTAATTTCAGTTATATATTTATTTGCTTCTGATATTAGCTCTAATTTTTCTCCTACTTTAAGTCTCAGTACGTTTTTTCCATGGTGAAAATCTTCTTTTTCAACTATTTCTATAAAATTATCATCAATAATATTTGACTCATCTATGAAAAATCTAAACATCTTTTTTACCTATAATTCCAGTCCATTCTCCCATATCTAAATCTTTAACGATATTAAAACCTTGCTTCTTTAATTCGTCAATAACCAAATCTTTCTTTTCAATTATAATTCCTGAAACTAACATCAATCCACCATGGTTTAATTTCTCATAAGCATCTGGAATCAAGTTTATTATTACATCTGGAAGAATATTTGCAATAATTAAATCATAATTATCCTTTGACGTGTTTAGTAAATCACTTTCCATAACTTCTATCTTATCTGCACAGTTATTAATTTCTACATTTTCTCTTGCTGTCTTTATAGATAATGGATCAATGTCAAGGCCCAATACATTCTTTGCACCAAGTTTTGCACAGGCAATAGCAAGTATACCAGAACCGGTTCCAACATCTGCAATTTCTTTGTCTTGTAAATTTATTTTTTCTAGAAGTTCTAAGCAAATGGCAGTGGTTTCATGGCCTCCTGTTCCAAAAGCCATTCCAGGGTCTATTTCAAGAATTATTTTATCTGTATCAGCTTTATACTCTTCCCAGCTTGGAACAATTACAAATTTTTCTCCCACTTCAAGGGGCTTAAAAAACTTTTTCCATTCCACAGTCCAGTCATAATCCTCGCACTCTCTTTTATAATCAGTTTCTATTTCAGATGAAAGGCTCTTTAAGTTCTCAATAAGATTTAAAATTCTATTTAAATTTTTTTCATTATCTTCTAGATTAAATTTGATAAATAACAATTCTTCTCCAATTCTTAAATCATTATCTATCTCTACCCAATAGGGTTTAGTTTCTTCAACTTCATCAACTGTTCTATCATCCACTACTTCAAAAGAGTATACTTCATTTTCATATAGGTAATTATAAATTAAATCTTCGTATTCATATGGAGATTTAAGGCTAAAATTTATCCATTTCATATTTCAAACTTCTCCTTGATTCTATCGAATAAAGTTTTTTTATCTTTATGATGTTTTAAATCTATGTCTGAATGATCTGCTAGCTCTTTTAATAGCTCTTTTTGTCTACTATTTAAATTTTTAGGGGTAATAACAACAACTTCAAAATATAAATCCCCTCTTTTGCCATCTTTGTTATTTAATTTTTGAATACCTTCATTTTTTAATTTAAATACTGTTCCTGTTTGAGTTCCTTCAGGGATAGTATATTTTTCAATTCCATCTATTAAAGGGATTTCTATTTCTGCCCCAAGGGCTGCTTGTGAGAAACTTATTGGCATTTTGAAATATAGGTCATAGCCTCTTCTTTCAAAAAGTTCATGCTCTTTAACCTTGATGATTACATATAGGTCCCCTGAAGGACCGCCATTATGGCCAACATTACCTTCTCCTCTTAAATTAATTACGGAGTCATTATCAACTCCTGCAGGGATATCTATATTTATGGTCTTTGTCTTACTTACTTTTTTCTTTCCCTTACAAGTTGGACATTTCTCTTCTATTACTTCACCTGTTCCATGGCATTCATCACAAACGCTAGTTCTTACAAATGTTCCAAAAGGAGATTGCTGTTGATATCTTACTTCACCTGTTCCATGGCATTTAGAACACACTTTAACTTTACTTCCCTTTTTTGCTCCTGTTCCGTCACATTTAGGACAGCTTTCAGTCCTTCTAAATGAAATTTCTTTTTTTGCTCCAAAGGCAGCTTCGTTAAAATCTAAAGTAACAACAGTTTGTAAGTCTTCGCCTTTTTGAGGATAGTTAGTTCTTTTACTAGACGAAAATCCTCCTGAAAAAATATCTCCAAATATATCTCCGAATATATCTGAAAGGTCAAAGTTTATATCGCCAAAGCCACCACCAGCTCCATTAAATGCAGCTTCACCATACATATCATATTTTCTTCTATTTTCATCATCAGACAAAATAGCATATGCTTCATTTATCTCTTGTAATTTTTCCTTTGCATCTTCGTTGTCTGGATTTAAATCTGGATGATATTTTTTTGCAAGTTGTCTATATTTCTTCTTCAACTCATCCTTCGTAAAGTCCTTGTCAACACCTAAAACCTCATAAGGGTTTCTCATTTAAAATTACCTCCATAATAAAATATTAAATCTTCATTTAAAAGATTTAATAACTCAAAAATTCTCTAATTATCTTATCATAATATAGTTTAAAAAGAAAATAGGGACAGAGGAAAACTCCGTCCCTATTTAATATTATTATTTGTCTTCTTCGTCCTCATCTACAACTTCGTAATCTGCATCAACTACATCATCGTTATTGCCTTGAGCTTCTCCTGCATTTGCATCTGCACTTTGTGCATATAGTTTTTCTGAAATCTTGTAAAGTTCTTGAGTAAGATTTTCAGTTTTAGATTTAATTTCTTCAGCATTTTCGGAAGTTAAAGTATCCTTTAGTTCTTTTATCTTTTCTTCAATTGCTGATTTTTCATCTGCACTTACTTTATCTCCTAAATCCTTCATTGTCTTTTCTGTTTGATAGATTACAGATTCTGCATTATTTCTATTTTCAATTAATTCTTTTTTCTTCTTGTCTTCTTCGGCATACTTAGCTGCATCATCAACCTTTTGTTTTATTTCTTCGTCTGATAATTTAGTTGAAGATGAAATAGTCATCTTTTGTTCTTTACCTGATCCTAAGTCCTTTGCAGTAACATTTACTATACCATTTGCGTCGATATCAAAAGTTACTTCAATTTGAGGTACTCCCCTTGGAGCTGCAGGTATGTCAGCTAATGTGAACTTGCCTAATAATGTGTTATCAGCGGCCATTTCTCTTTCGCCTTGAAGAACTACTACTTCAACATTAGTTTGTCCATCTGCTGCAGTTGTAAATACTTGACTCTTCTTAGTAGGAATTGTAGTATTTCTTTCTATTAACTTAGTTGTAACTCCACCAAGTGTTTCAATACCTAATGATAGTGGTGTAACATCAAGTAATAGTAAGTCTTTTACTTCTCCACTTAATACTCCACCTTGAATTGCAGCACCCATGGCAACGCATTCGTCAGGGTTAATATCCTTTTGAGGATCCCTACCTATTAATTTCTTTACTGATTCTTGAACTGCTGGGATTCTTGTAGAACCACCTACAAGCAATACTGATTCAATGTCTGACGCTTGCAATCCAGCGTCCTTTAAAGCTTGTTTAACAGGATCAACAGTCTTTTCAACTAAATGTTCAGTTAACTCTTCAAATTTAGATCTGCTTAAGTCCATATTTAGGTGAGCAGGAACTCCGTTAACAGCAGTTATAAATGGTAAGTTTATATTTGAAGATAGAGTTGTTGATAGCTCTTTCTTTGCCTTTTCAGCTGCATCTTTAAGTCTTTGAAGAGAAGTTGGATCTTGTCTTAGGTCAATTCCGTTTTCCTTCTTAAATTCTTCTGCTAAATAATCGATAACAGCATTGTCAAAGTCATCTCCACCTAGCTTGTTATTACCTCTTGTAGATAGAACTTCAAATACTCCGTCACCTACTTCAAGAATTGAAACGTCAAATGTTCCACCACCAAGGTCATAAACCATTATTTTGTGTTGGTCATGATCTTTGTCAAGTCCATAAGCTAAAGCTGCTGCTGTTGGTTCGTTTATAATTCTTCTTACATTTAAACCTGCAATTTGTCCAGCGTCTTTTGTTGCTTGTCTTTGGCTATCTGTAAAGTATGCAGGAACTGTAATAACTGCTTCAGTAATCTTTTCACCTAAAAAGTGTTCAGCATCCGCTTTTAACTTTTGAAGTATCATTGCAGAAATATCTTCAGGGTTTAAATCCTTTCCATCTATTTCAACTTTATAATCTGAACCCATATGAGTCTTAATTGATGAAATAGTTCTGCTAGGATTTGTTATAGCTTGTCTCTTTGCGGTTTCACCAACTAATCTTTCTCCATCTTTTGTAAAAGCAACTACAGATGGTGTTGTTCTATTACCTTCTACATTTGTGATTATACTAGCTGATCCACCTTCCATAACGGCTACAGCTGAGTTTGTTGTACCTAAGTCGATTCCAATTATTTTTGACATAATATACCTCCTAATTATTCAGAAACTTTGACCATGCTTGGTCTAATTACTTTTCCATTTAAAACATATCCTTTTTGGAAAGTTTCAATAATATTACCTGACTCTACGTCTTCATTTTCTTCCATTAGAATTGCTTGATGAAAATTATGATCAAATGGTTTATTATCTGACTCTATTTCTTCAAGCCCTTCTTTTTTCAAAACTTCTTTAAAATTTTTAATTATTATATTTATTCCTTCAGAATATTCTGAAGATTCCATGTGATTATATGCTCTTTCTAAATCATCTATAACTGGTAGAAGTTTCATAATCAAATCTTCATTAGCTAGTTTAACCGACATTGATTTTTCTTTTTCAATCCTTTTTTTATAATTTGAAAAATCTGCCTGTAGACGAGCCAATGATGAACTTAAACTTGTATTAGCATCTTTAAGTAATTCAATTTCAGATGTCAGTTCAGCGTCTATAATCTCTTCTTGTTCTAAATTGTCAACTTGCTCGTCAATCACATCTTCAATATTGACTTCATCTTTATAATCTTTCTCTTTAGACTCCATAGAATACCTCCTTTATAAACTTATCAGTTTCCATGAAATATTGTACAAACTTGAAATATTTTTTTTATAATCAGATCTCATAGGAGATAACACTCCTAATTTAATCTTATATGCATTGTCTAATATCAATTCAGTAAGTACGAGGCTGTTCTTTGATAGCTCTTCAAGCCCAACCTCCTCTCCAACGAAAACTTCAATATGATTATTCAATTTTTTATTTAGTATTTTCTTTACTTGTTTTTCATCGTTAAGTAAGTTCAAAAAAGATTTTAATTGATATAAATCATTATATTCTGGCATCTCCAAAACTTTTGTTAAACCAGTTACCTTTGTCTTAATATCATTTATCCCTCTATACTCTTTGTTTATAAAATAAAGAAAATATTGTATTAAATCTCTATTTAAAGCAGAACTTACAATCTCGTCAAGTTCTTCAGCAATCAACTCATCTTGGGTATTAATACTTAGAATTTTATTTAACAAAAAATTTATTTTCTTCAAATCTGAGTTGCTAATTTCAAATTCCACATTAAAAACTTTACTTGAAACTTCTAAGTTATCCAATACAAAAACAATTACGTAAGTCTTAGACGTTATATTAATAATTTCAAGTTTTTTAATTCTTGGCTGATTAAATCTTTCTAATGAAGAAATAACTACCGAGTTAGTGGACTCTGAAAGTATGTCACAAGCTAAATTAAGGGCACTCTCTCCTTTAATACCCGATCTTTCACTTCTAAGTGTTAATGAGCTTGTCTTATCATTTGACTTTTGCGCATTAAACTCATTCAATACTTCATTCGCAAAATATCTATAAGCTAATTCAGAAGGAATTCTACCAGAAGATGAGTGAGCCTTTTCTAAAAAGCCTAACTCTTCTAAATCACTCATTTCATTTCTTATAGTTGCAGCAGATACTCCTAAATCAGAATTTTTTGAAATAGTTCTTGATCCTACAGGCGTGCAACTTTCCAAATATTCATTTATGATAAATTCCATAATATGTTTCTTGCGCATATCAATGTCGGAATAGTTCATAAAATCAAATCCTTTCTCGATTAGCACTCACTAACCTCAAGTGCTAATATTATGATAAAACAAAAAAGATCTTTTGTCAACATTAAATCAAAAGATCTTTAAAAAATTTATTAGATATGTCAAAACCATAATCTGTAAAGGCTATTCTATCATCAAAAACTTTTATCAAATTGTTTTTTTCATAACTTTTTATTAGCTCTGAGTTGTCTTTCCATATGTCATATCCAAACTCTTCTAATAATTTTTTTGTAGATACACCTTCTATAAGTCTCATATTCATTATAATCTTTTCAAAAAGTCTATCTTCCTTACTTAGATTGTCTATAATCTCAGTGGGAACAACTTTTTGTTTAATTGAGTTTATATAATCTTTATATCTATGATGATTGGTATACCTTATACCGCCATTATAACCACTTGCTCCTAATCCAAAGGCCGCATATGGCATAGTATGCCAATATTTTAAATTATGTTTTGATTCATAGCCTGGTTTAGAAAAATTTGATATTTCATATTGAAAAATACCAATGTGTTTCAAAAAATTAATAACTTCATGATAGTATTTTCTATTTACATATTCACTTGGTAGATTTAAATTTCCTTTTTTATATTCAAAATTAAATCTAGTATTATCTTCAATTATAAGGTCATAATAAGAAATGTGGTTTACATCTAACTCTTTAATTATATTTAAATCGTTTAATAGACTATCTTCTTTTTGCCCAGGAAGTCCCATAATAAAATCTAAACTTATATTTTTAACTCCAAAAGATTTAAGCTTCATTATATTTTTATAGGCAATTTCGCCTGTATGAAGTCTGCCTAACTTTTTTAAAATAGAGTCGTTAAATGTCTGTACCCCTACTGAGAACCTATTTATTCCACAGTTTAGATAATCTTCTACTTTATTTTTTTCAAGATATTCGGGATTACATTCTATGGTGTACTCTATGTCTTCAGAAATATTAAATCTAGATTTTATTAATTTATCCAACTGAATAATCTTTTCGCTTGGAACGTAATTAGGTGTACCTCCACCTAAGAAGATTGTATCAAATTCAAAGTCTTTCCAGTTCTCGTATGAATAATTTATTTCCTCAAAAAGATACAGGAAATATTCATCAATTCTCTTATCTTGGTATGGCATGGTAGAAAAGTCACAGTAATAACATTTCGACGCACAAAATGGAATATGGATATATAGTCCAGCTTTTTTTGCTAAATTATTTGTCTTCGTCATATTTTAATACTGCAAGGAAGGCATTTTGAGGAACTTCAACAGATCCAATTTGTCTCATTCTCTTCTTTCCTTCTTTTTGCTTTTCAAGTAGTTTTCTCTTTCTTGAAATATCTCCACCATAGCATTTTGCCAGAACGTCTTTTCTAAGCGCCCTTACAGTTTCCCTTGCAATAATTTTTGATCCAATGGACGCTTGAATAGGAACTGCAAATTGATGTCTTGGAATTTCATCCTTAAGCTTTTCAACTATAACTCTTGCTCTTTCATAGGCTTTATCTCTATGAACAATTAATGAAAATGCATCTACTAATTCTCCATTAATTAAAATATCAAGTTTATCAAGATTAGATTGTTGATATCCTTTAAATTCGTAGTCAAGTGAAGCATAACCCCTTGTCTTTGACTTTAACGCGTCAAAAAAGTCGTATATAACTTCATTTAGAGGCATTATATAGTTTATGTTCACTCTTTTCTCGTCAAGATATTCCATATTTACAAAAGTTCCCCTCTTGTTTTGGCATATTTCCATAATAGCGCCTACATAATCTGTTGGAGCCATTATGTTTGCATCGACGATAGGTTCCTCCATGTATTCAATCTCTGAAGGGTCAGGTAAGTTAGAAGGGTTTTGTATTGTAAGCATTTCTCCAGCCTTAGTCATTACATTATAAATAACTGAAGGTGCTGTAGCTATGATATTTAAATCAAATTCCCTATCCAGTCTCTCTTGAATTATCTCCATATGAAGAAGTCCTAAGAAACCACATCTAAAACCAAAACCCAAAGCTTGTGATGTTTCAGGTTCAAAAACTAATGAAGCATCATTTACTTGTAATTTTTCTAAAGCTTCTCTTATTGCATTATATTCTTCGCCTTCTGCAGGATAAATTCCGCAGTATACCATAGGAGTTACATCTTTATAACCAGGTAGTGGATCCTTTGTAGGATTCTCTGCTGAAGTAATTGTGTCCCCAACTTTAGAGTCTCTAACATTTTTAATAGATGCAACTACAAAACCTACATCTCCTGCTCTAAGCTCTTTAACTGAAACTGGTCCTCCTGCAGTATAACCAACTTCAGTAACTTCAAATGTCTTACCTGTAGACATCATCTTAATATCCATTCCAGGTTTAATAACCCCATCAAAAACTCTTACATATGATACTACCCCTTTATATGAATCGTAGTATGAATCAAAAATAAGTGCCTTTAAAGGCTCATTGTCGTCACCAATTGGTGCTGGAACATTATTTACAATATCTTCTAGAACTTGGTCTATATTTGTTCCTTCCTTAGCAGAGATTTGTGGAACACCTTCGGTATCAAGGCCAATGATATCTTCAATCTCTCTCTTTGCAAAATCAATATCTGCGGAAGGTAAATCAATTTTATTTATTACAGGAAGAATCTCTAAGTCTTGGTCCAGTGCAAGATAAACATTGGCAAGGGTTTGTGCTTCCACCCCTTGACTTGCATCAACTATTAAAACTGCTCCTTCACAAGCAGCAAGACTTCTTGATACCTCATATGAAAAGTCCACATGGCCCGGCGTGTCTATTAAGTTTAAAATATAATCTTCCCCATCTTCTGCTCTATATTTTAATTTAATAGCTTTTAATTTAATAGTTATACCTCTTTCCCTTTCAAGATCCATACTATCTAGAACCTGCTCTTCCATTTCTCTCTTTGATAGGGTGCCTGTGTTTTCTATTAATCTATCAGCTAAAGTTGACTTTCCATGGTCAATATGCGCAATAATACAAAAGTTTCTGATATTAGATTTTTTTATATCCATTTAATACCTCATCTCTATTTAAATTACTTTTATTTTGTGTAAAAGTAATTTCTCTAAATTAAATACATTTTATCATAATCTTTGAAATCAAGAACATTATAACACACTTTAAACATAGACAACTAATTTCACTTAGCAATTTTATTTATAGTTTTAAATTCACAAAAATTTTTAAAATATTTAAATTTTCACGCGAAAATGCTACAAAAAAGACAAAAAAATTAAAAATATGAACTATATCTTGAAGTTTAAATAATAATTATCTTGATTTTTACCATTTGCTATATTATAATAACAATGTTATGTGCAGGAGGTGAAACGATGGCAAATATAAAATCAGCTATTAAAAGAATTGAAGTTACTAAGAGACAAACTCTTGAAAACAAATCTAGAAAGTCAGAAATCAAAACTTATATTAAGAAGTTTGAAAAAGCTATAACTGACGAAAATTTTGATGAAGCAAAAAAATTATTAAGATTGATTGATAAAAAATTGAAGAAAGCAACTGCAAAAAATATCATACACAAGAATACAGCTTCAAGACAAGTAAGTAGATTAGCAAAAAAATTAAATGTTTCAAAATAATACATTTAGTAAAGAGATAATGGTTTCATTATCTCTTATTTAATGTCTATTTTGTTAGGAACATAGATTGAGTATATAGCTTTCAACCTGTGTTTTTGGTTTAATAGGTTTAGATTTTAGCCCTACCTCTAAATCATATGAAATATTAATGGATTCTTTTAAGTCCTTGTAGGTCCAAATATTTATAAATCTTTCTATCTTTTTAAGTTCGAAATTTGATATGGAATACTTTTTTGTTATTTGAATATTATTCATTCCCCTACGTCTACACTCTTTTATTATTAGGATATTTCTAATAGTCCTTAGAATCATATAAAATATTCTAAAAGCATCAGCATTATCATCCATTAATGTATTATAAATCAATAAGGATTTTTTTAGTGATTTTTCCAAAATGCTATCAGTTAAGTTAAAGATGTTATAATCAGAAATTTTAGTTAATGTATCTACAATATCTTTGTCCGAAGCATTTAAATCTAAATTTTTTATTTTATCTAGCTCGTTGTTTAAATCGAGCAATGTCATCTTCAACTCAGCAATCAAATATCCGCTATTGTCCACAATATAATTAATTAGTTTAACATTGTCCGATTGTTTAACTCCTAAATAGGTCGATATATATTTCATTAACTCAGGTCTATTTAGTTTATTAACTACCTTTATATCTCCAACTTCTTTAAATTTTTTTAAAAACTTACCGTTAAATAATTTCTCAGTAGATGAATTTATTATTAAATAGGTTGAAGGTGGTACATTGGTAATTATATTAGCTAGATCTTCAAAAATGGTTTTATATTTAGAAATTGCTCCTTTATCTAAGGGCATATTCTCAATTATTACAACTTTATTATCACTCATTAGAGGCAAAGTCTGTAAACTATTATAAAGTTTTTCCATATCAATATCTTCAAAATCAAATTTTGAAACGTTAAAATCATAAAAACTTTTATCTACTAATTTATCTATAATATCTTGAGAATGCTTTTCTATTAAAAAGCTTTCGCTGCCATATATTAAAATTATATTTTTAATTTTAAACACCTCTCTTCTTCCACTAATATTTTTCTACAAAAATATAACATTAGCATATAGTAAATAAGACTTAGCTTTTTGTCTACTGAAAAAATTTTTTCTTTAACATATTTTGTTGAATCATAACTTTTCATATAATTTTCGTAGAAATCTATATAACAATTGCCTAAAATATCTGTTCTAAATGTCTTAATTTTGTTATCATTTAAGTACTTTATAATATTTACATCTGGGTGGTTATAAGAATTGTACTCACCAACTGAAATAAGCGCAATCTTAGGGTTTGTTTTTTTATAAAACTCTTCAGAGTATGAATATTTAGATCCATGGTGAGCAATTTTTAAAATATCCACATTAATATCTTCATCGAGCAAGTTTTCTTCAATTTCTGCTGTAATATCCCCTGTAAATAGGATTTTAGCATCCTTTATATGCATTAAAAGTACTAAAGAGTTGTCATTTTCTTCCCTATCATTAGATGAGTTTAAAACTTTTATATTTAAATCTTCTTTCTTTAGTATATTACCTTTTTTTAATTCAATGGACTTAAAGTCTTTTTTAATAAAGTCATTATAAAGATATTCGGTACTGCCTATGTGGGAATACACAGGTGTGGTAGGATATTTTTCCATTATGAAACCAATATTGCCAATATGATCTTTATCAAGATGGGATAAAAATATTCCATTTAATTCTTTTACTTTTGTATAGGATAAATTATCGAAAACTATTTCTGAGTTATCTCCTTCTTTAATTTTTCCTCCAGTGTCCACTAAGTAATATTCGTCTTTATATCTTAGTAAAAAACAATCCCCCTGTCCTATGTCAATCATTGTAAGTGTTGCTATTGGCCTTGTAGTGTTTAAAAGTATATTAAAAACAAAAGTACAGGTAAAAAGTAATAAGAATATTTTTGTATTTTGCTTTAACAGCTTTTCATATTGATACCTATTGTAGTGTACTATTAAAATCACAGCTAAAACACAAAAATAGAGCAATACATTTTCCATGTTAAGGCTTACTTCAATTTTACTGAATCCATTGTTAGGAGTAAGCCCCTTCATTACATATTCGGAAATTTTAAATGTAAGATTAATTAATACCTTTATTGTACTTCCCAATAAAGGTATTCTTGCCAGTAGAATATACGGAATAAACAAGTATAAAACTATTGTTAAAGTAGGAACTACAAATAAATTTCCAAGGAAAATAAAGTATGAAAAACTTTTAAAATAATATAATTGCAGTGGAAATATTAATATGTTTACCGAAACGATTAAATAAACCAAATTTGTGATTGAACTATCTTTTTCATTTTTGTTTTTTATTATTGGATATATAATCTCCATAGCAGTAACTGCAAGGAATGAAAATTGAAATCCTATATCAAAAATTGAAGTAGGATAAATCAATATTATTATAAGCGCTGAAATAGCAATTGTTTTCTTTCTATCTTCTGGCATCATTGCTAAATATGATATTACACTAATAAGTAAAAATAGAAATGCTCTCAGTGATGAAAAAGGAAAATCTATAAGTAGGCAATAAAAGCCTACAAAAGTAACAGATAATATTTTTCTAATCTTCATATCAATACTTAATAGTCCCAAACAAAACATGATGCTAGAGTAGATAATCATAATGTGAAATCCACTAATAGCAAGAATATGTGAAATTCCTAAGTCTCTATATTCATCTTTTATCTCCAAATTTATTATATTTCTCCCTGTTGAAGCAGAATATAAAAAATTAGAAAGATTTTCATTAAAGTTAGAAACTCTAGACTTAATAAGTTCGTCAAAACTTCTCTGCAACTTCAATAAATGTTTTTCAGAAACGCCTTTCTTTGAAATATTATTTGCATAACTATAGGAAAATAGATCTTTGGCCATTAAATAATTATAAAAGTTAAATCTACCTGGAATTTTTTTATTTTTTGGTATGTATAACTTTGTGCTAAACTTAACTTTATCTCCTATTTTAAAATTGTAATCACCATTATAATAAGCATATATGTTAGGGCCTTTTTTATTTCCATCTAATAAAACATCTTTTATATAAAGTGTTGTAAAATCTTCTTTTTCAATCGATTTTGTAACTACACCATCAATATAAAAGAATCTATTATCTAAGGCATAATTAAAATTATTTTGCAAATTATCATGTCTATATAAACAAAGTACTCCCAAAATTATTCCAAGGGATATGTATATTAAATTTTTATTCGAAAACAAAAATAAACCGATGCTAATGGCAAAGGCTGATATATATAATAATTTATTGATTTCAAAAAAATATCCAAAAAACATTGTTGCTATGACTATTGCAAGTATGATTACCGAATTATATTTCTTCATTTTCTACTCCAAAATATTATATCAATTCAATTATATAATAAATTTTGGAATATTAAAAAAATTGGCCCTATAAAATAGAGCCAATTATTTATATTATCTTAAGTTATAGAATGCATCTATGCCTTCGAAAATAGCTTCATCTTCTAGATAGTCTTCAATTCTTAATAATTGATTGTATTTTGCTATTCTATCTGTTCTTGAAGCTGAACCTGTTTTAATTTGTCCACTATTAACTGCTACCGCAAGGTCTGCAATTGTAGTGTCCTCTGTTTCTCCAGATCTGTGAGAGATAACACAAGTAAATCCATGTCTCTTTGCAAGTTCTATAGCATCTAGTGTTTCTGTGATTGTACCAATTTGATTTAACTTAATAAGTATAGAATTTGAAACATTCATTTCAATTCCCTTTTTAAGTCTTTCAACATTAGTTACAAATAGATCGTCTCCCACTAATTGAATTTTCTTTCCAAGTTTTTCTGTAAGTTTTGCCCAACCATCCCAATCGTCTTCTGCAAGACCATCTTCAATAGAGATTATAGGATATTTTTCAACTAACATTTCATAGTATGAAATAAGTTCATCAGTAGTTCTAACTACTCCTTCACCTTTAAAGTTGTACTTTCCATCTTCAAACATTTCTGTTGATGCAACGTCTAGAGCTAAAACAACATCTTCTTTTGGTCTATATCCTGCTTCTTTAATAGCTTCTACTATTGTTTCAAGAGCTTCTTCATTTGAGTTAAGATTTGGAGCAAAGCCTCCTTCATCACCAACTGCTGTATTTAGTCCTTTGCCCTTTAATACATTCTTAAGTGAATGGAAAATTTCTGCACCCATTCTTATTGCTTCTTTAAATGTATCTGCACCCACAGGCATTATCATGAATTCTTGAATGTCAACATTATTATCTGCATGTTCTCCACCATTTAATATATTCATCATAGGAAGTGGGATTACTTTAGAATTAACACCGCCAAGATATTCATATAGATGAAGTCCTAATTCATCTGCCGCTGCCTTAGCTACTGCAATCGAAACTCCAAGGATTGCATTAGCGCCTAGTTTACCTTTATTTGGTGTTCCGTCAAGTTCTATCATAAGGTTATCTATTCTAACTTGTTCAAGAACTTCTTCTCCAATTATTTCATCTGCAATTATTTCATTTACATTGTCCACTGCATTTTGAACACCTTTTCCAAGGTATCTTGATTTGTCACCATCTCTAAGCTCAACGGCTTCGTGAGCTCCTGTTGATGCTCCTGAAGGAACTATAGCTCTACCAACTCCACCTTCTTCGGTTAAAACTTCAACTTCCACAGTAGGATTTCCTCTTGAATCAAGAACTTCTCTTGCATATATATCTATAATTCTGCTCATACTAACCTCCAATTAATAATTTATTAAACTTGTGAAACTATCAACCTTTAAACTCGCTCCTCCAACGAGAGCTCCATCAATATTTTCCTTAGCCATAATTTCTTTTATATTTTCAGGCTTAACAGATCCACCATATAAAATTCTTGTTTTATCTGCTAAATCTTTAGAATATAGTTCTTCTAAGATACCTCTAATGTACTTGCACATTTCTTCAGCATCTTCAGGAGAAGCTGTTTTTCCTGTACCAATTGCCCAAATAGGTTCATAGGCAACAACAAGTTTGTCTAAATCTTTTTCAGAAATTCCTTCTAAATCTTTTGTAATTTGATTTTTTATTTTCTCTTTATATTTTGAAGCTTCTCTTTCTTCTAAGGTTTCACCACAACAAAGGATTGGTGACAACTCTTTAGAAATAGCAGCTTTAACTTTTTTATTCAATAGTTCATCAGATTCATTAAATATTTCTCTTCTCTCTGAGTGTCCAATAATTACATAAGATACATCGGAATCTCTAAGCATTTGTCCAGATACTTCCCCTGTAAAAGCTCCTCTATCCTCAAAATACATATTTTGAGCGCCAAGTTTTATATCCGTATTACTTAAAAGTTCACTGGCAAGGTAAAGGGAAGTAAATGGTGTAGCTATTATTTTTTCGACATCCTTTGAAAGCTCTTTTTGTTTCAAAGAGTTTATAAATAACTTTGTATCCGATGGAGTATTATTCATCTTCCAGTTTCCCGCTATTATAGGCTTACGCATTTTCCCTCCTATTTATTTGAAATGGCGTCAATTCCTGGTAGAGTCTTACCTTCTAAAAATTCTAATGAAGCTCCTCCGCCTGTTGAAACATGAGTTACCTTATTCTTATATCCTGACTTTTCTATAGCTGAAGCAGAATCTCCACCACCAATAATTGTTGTAGCATCTACTTCTGATAGTGCTTTGGCTATATCGAATGTTCCATTTGCAAATTGTTTTATTTCAAAAACTCCCATAGGACCATTCCAGACAACTGTCTTTGACTTTTTAATTTCTTCAACAAATACAGAAACGGTTCTTGGACCAATATCAAAAGCTTTTTCTTCTGGAGTAAAGTCATTTATAGAAATAACTTTTGAAGGAGAATCTTCTGTCATTTCTTCTGCTACTACAGCATCGATTGGTAAGAAAAACTTAACTCCCTTTTCTGTTGCTTTTTTAAGAAGCTCTTTCGCTAAATCCAACTTATCATTTTCTACAAGGGACTTACCAACTTCGTATCCTTCAGATTTTAAGAATGTCCATGCCATTCCTCCACCTACGAGAATACCATCAACCTTGTCAAGTAAGTTGTCTATAACACCAATCTTATCGCTAACCTTAGCTCCTCCAAGAATTGCTATAAAAGGTCTTTCTGGGTTTTCTAAGGCTTTTCCCATTATACTAACTTCTTTTTCAACTAAAAATCCAAGTGCTGATTCAAGATATTTTGACACACCAACATTTGAAGCATGGGCTCTATGGGATGTACCAAAGGCATCATTTACATATAAATCTGCAAGGGAAGCTAATTCTTTTGCAAACTCATCACCATTTTTTGTTTCTTCAGCTCTAAATCTTGTATTTTCTAAAAGAACAATGTCTCCACTTACTAAATTATTACAAGCTTCCTTTACTTTTTCATCAACTACTGTATCTGATTGTAAAAATCTAACATCTTTTTCTATTAATTCAGAAAGTTTTTTTGCTACTGGTTCTAATGAAAATTTCTTTTCAGGTCCATTTTTAGGTCTTCCTAAGTGAGACATAAGTATAACTTTTGCATTGTGATCTAATAGGTATTTTATTGTATCAAGGGATGCAACTATTCTTGTGTCATCAGAAATTTCACCTGTTTCAGATGAAATAGGCACATTGTAGTCTACCCTCACAAGTACCCTTTTACCATCTACATTAAGATCTTTTAAAGTTTTTTTATTTAACATTTTATCACCTTTACTTAAATTTAGCCCGGTATGAACCGGGCCAAAATATTATTTATAGTTTTTAGCTACAAGTTCAGCTAAGTCAATTACTCTTTGTGAATATCCCCATTCATTGTCATACCAAGAAACCACTTTAACAAAGTTACCATCTATAACAGTTGTTAATGCAGAGTCAAATATAGAAGCTCTTGGGTCTTTTTGATAGTCAATTGAAACAAGTGGTTCATCTGAGTATCCTAAAATTCCCTTTAATTCGTTTTCTGAAGCTTTTTTAACTGCTTCGTTAACTTCTTCCTTTGTAACATCTTTTTCAAGTTCAAAAGTAACGTCAACTAAAGAAACTGTAGGAACTGGAACTCTTACAGCGTATCCACTTAATTTACCTTCCATTTGAGGAAGAACTAGCGAAACGGCCTTTGCAGCACCTGTTGTAGTAGGAACCATGCTTAGTGCAGCAGCTCTTGCTCTTCTTAAGTCTCTGTGTTTGTTATCATGGATGTTTTGATCTCCAGTATAAGCGTGAATAGTTGTCATAAGACCACGTTTAATACCAAAGTTTTCATCAATAACTTTTGTTACTGGTGCTAAACAGTTTGTAGTACAAGAAGCATTAGAAATTATATTGTCTTTTTCTGGATCATAAGTATCACAGTTTACACCCATTACGATTGTCTTTATTCCTTTTCCAGGTGCTGTTAAAATAACTTTTTTTGCTCCAGCTTCAATATGTTTTCCTAAACCTTCAGCGTCTTTGAAAGCTCCTGTAGAATCGATTACAAGTTCTACTCCTAATTCTTTCCAAGGAAGCTTTGCTGGGTCTCTATCGTTTACAATCTTAACAACTTTGTCATTTATAACAAATGAGTCGTCTTTAACTTCAATAGTTCCATCAAACTTACCATAAAGTGAATCATACTTGAAAAGATGAGCCATTGTATCTAAATCCGAACTAAAGTTAATTGCAACAAGCTCAAGATCAGCTTCTTTTCTTTCGAAGATTTGTCTAACAACATCCCTTCCTATTCTACCAAAACCATTTACTGCTACTTTCATATATACCTCCTAGTATTATATAGTTTTTAATCTTTTACATATATCATAATGTCTAAACATTATAATCATCACTAAATTGTATACCCAAATTTCAAATAAACTCTCATTTTAATACTTTTTTTCTAATTTTAATTAAATTTATAACAAACAGTTAAAATCACTTTGTCTTAAAGCTTCATAAAGTATAATCGCTACAGAATTCGATAGATTTAATGATCGTTTTAATTTATTTGTCATAGGTATTTTAATACATTGTTCCTTATTCCTATTTAAAATGCTTTCAGGTATTCCAGCTGACTCTTTTCCGAACATAATAAAGTCACCATCTTTAAATTCGACCTCTGAATAATAATTACTTGCTTTAGTTGTTGCATAATAAATATTTATACCTGGATTTTTCAAAAGAAAATCCTCATAATTGTCATAAATAACAACATCTACGTCTTTCCAATAGTCAAGTCCTGTACGTCTAAGGGTTTTATCATCCATTTTAAATTTAAACGGCCTTATAAGATGAAGTCTTGTGTCGGTTAAATAGCAGGTTCTTCCAATATTCCCCGTATTTGTAGGCTTTTCAGGCTCCAGTAATACTACATTAAACATTTTTCGCCTCTTTCTTATAATATAAGCAATATGAACTCACAGGACAAATTCCACACTTCGGACTCCTTGAGCTACAAATCCTTCTTCCATGAAATATTAAAGTATGATGGCTCTTGCTCCATCTATCTCTATCTATTCTTCTTCTTAATTGCTTTTCTGTCTTTTCCACATTATCCGCATTAGCAATTCCTATTCTATTGGAGACCCTAAACACATGGGTGTCTACAGCAATAGATGGTACATCAAATGCATTTGAAAGTACAACGTTCGCTGTCTTTCTTCCAACACCTGGAAGCTTTACTAACTCTTCCATAGTTTGTGGTACTTCTGAATTGAATTCATCGATTAAGATTTGACTGGTTAAAAGTATATTTTTGCTTTTTGAATTAAAAAATCCACAGCTTTTTATAATGTTACCAAGTTCATCAACAGAAAGGCTGACCATTTTCTCCGGTGTATTGTAATTTTTAAATAGCACCGCAGTAGTCTTATTAACTCTAACATCTGTGCATTGAGCTGATAATATAGTTGCAATTAAAAGTTCATATGGAGTTGTATAATTTAATTCAGCCTTAGCGTCTGGATAGGTTTCTTCTAATATATCCAGCACATGGCTAATTACTTTCATTGTTAAATGCTTACTCATTTTTCCAATTCCTAATCATTTCTATTTCTTTTTTATATCCATCTAGGTCGTTAGGAGTTTCTAATATTATTGGAATGTCTTTTAATCTCTTATCATTAATAAATTTTTTAAAGGTTTCTACTCCCAATACTCCTTCGCCTATTTTCTCATGTCTATCTTTTTTTGAACCTAATTCTTTTAATGTGTCATTAAAGTGAATTACTTTTAATTTATCAAGTCCAATAATTCTGTCAAATTCATCCATTACACCCTCATAGTCATTTTTAATGTCATAACCTGCTGAGTATATATGGCATGTATCGAGACAAACCGCTACCTTTTTATAAGTAATATTTTTAATTATATAAGTCAACTCTTCAAACTTACTTCCTATTTCAGTTCCCATACCAGACATAGTTTCAAGGCATAAATAGATTTCAAATTCATCATTTAATACCTCATTTAATGATTTAACAATTAAATCCATTCCCTTTTTAGAGCCCTGACCCACATGATTTCCTGGGTGAAGAACATATCTATCAACATTAAGTTTACTAAGTCTATACATATCTTTTGAAATTATATCCTTAGCATTTTCAACAACATTTGATTTATTTGAAGCCAAATTTATAACATAGGGAGCATGACAAACCAATGTGTCAAAATTCTTCTCTTTTCTAAAAGAAATAAATTCATTAATTTCTTCATTCTCTAAAACTCTTCTACTATTCCCCCTCGGATTACTGGCAAAAAATTGAAAAGTGCTAGCACCTTGGTTTAATGACTCGCTAATAGCATTGGGATATCCCTTACTTGTTGAAACGTGAAAACCTAATTTCATAATTCACCTCATACATCATTATAGCATAAACAATAATTATCTTTTCTATGGTATAATTTCAGTAGGTGATTTTATGTTTAACATTAGAAAGAAAAATTTTGGTAAGCTTGATTTAAAGCTATTTATAATACTATTGGCACTGGTTTTCTTTGGATTAATAGTACTATTTAGCGCTACCAGCACCCTTAGTAATAAAACTATTTTATCTCAAGTTATCGCTACGTTAATAGGACTTATTTTTATGGCTTTTGTAGTGTGCATTGATATGGACTTTATAAAAAAATTTTATATACCAATCTATGTAATATGTAATGTTCTTTTATTTTTAGTTCTAATCTTTGGAACTGGTAAAGAACAATGGGGTTCAAATAGTTGGATTGTAATAGGATCTTTTAGATTTCAACCTGCTGAGTTCGTTAAGATTGGATTTATTTTGTCCTTTGCAAGATATCTTGAAATAAACCAAAAGAGTATAAGCAAACCTAAAACACTTTTTAAAATTGTCGCATTTGGTGGTTTTCCTATACTATTAATACTTTTACAACCCGACGCTGGAACAGCATTTGTATTTGTATTCATAATGGCAATTATGCTTTTTATTTCAGGACTAAATCTTAGGTACTTTTTAGGTGCATTAGGTATTTTAGTTTTAAGTTCACCAATTCTCTATAGCAGACTTGAACCATTTCAAAAAAAGAGAATACTGACATTCTTAAATCCTGAACATGATATTTCAGACTCCAGCTACCAAGCACTTCAAGGAAGAATTGCCATAGGCTCTGGAAAGTTTTTTGGAAAAGGCTATATGAAAGGAACTCAAAGTCAATTCAACTTTATACCTGAAAAACAAACAGATTATATATATCCTGTTCTTGTTGAAGAGTTTGGATTTATCGGTGGTTTTACAGTAATTGCACTGTATCTATTATTACTATACAGACTAGTTGTTATAGCTGAAAATAGAAAGGACTCTTTTTCAAAATTTGTTATTATGGGTCTTGCTGCAATGTTTTTATTCCACATATTTGAAAATATTGGTATGACTCTTGGTGTTATGCCTGTAACAGGTATACCTCTTCCATTCTTTAGTTATGGTGGAACTTACCAATTAATAAACTTAATTGCAGTTGGTATTGTATTTTCAGTTTCAATTCAAAAAGATGCATTATCATTCGAATAAAAAATTCCTTAAATCCATATGGATTTAAGGAATTTTTTTAAATTATTTCAATTGTTTCTATAACACAGTCATAAAGTGGTTTGTCCATGTTGTCAGTTTTGGAAAGTTCAATGGATTCAACTACATCCATTCCATCAACAACTTGCCCGAATACAGTGTGCTTAAAGTCAAGCCAAAATGTTCCGCCAACTTCAGCATATTTATCTATGACATCGTCTGAATATATATCACTGTTACTATTTCTTAATTGACCGATATAATCCTCTTCCACTTTTCTTTTGGTTACTATGAAGAACTGACTAGAGTTTGTATTTGGTCCTTTATTTGCCATTGAAATGGCACCTCTAAAGTTTCTTAAGTCCTTGGTAAACTCATCTTCAAAGTCTTTTCCCCAAATACTTTCTCCGCCCATTCCTGTCCCAGTTGGGTCTCCTGTTTGGACCATAAAGTCTTCTATTACCCTGTGGAAAATTACTCCATCATAGTAACCTTTCTTTGAAAGTTTCACAAAGTTTTCACAGGTTCTAGGCGCCATATCTGGAAATAAATTAATTTTTATATCGCCTTTGTTTGTTTTAATTATCGCTTTAATATTTTTGTCATTATCTTTATCATATTGTCTAAACATATTTACTCCTCAAGTTTTCCAAAATAATATCCCTTGCCCCATTTAGTTCGAATTACATGTCCTTCTAAGTCATCTATCTTCTCTCTAAGTCTCTTTATATGAACATCTACCGTTCTTAAATGGCCTTCGTAGTTATCTCCCCAAATCTCTTTTGCAATTGTCACTCTTGAATATACCACTCCAGGGTTTGAAACTAAAATAAAAAATATATCAAATTCTTTGCCAGTTAAATCTATATCTTCTCCATTGATTTTAACTTTACGACCAACTACATTAAATTCATAATTTGCAAAGGTAATGACATTTTCTTTATCAAGATTATCATTATTTCTATTAACCCCTTTATAAGTACGCCTTAAAACAGCTCTTATTCTTGCCTTTAGCTCTAAGACATTAAATGGAAATACAACATAATCATCAGCCCCATACTCAAGGGCTAAAACTTTTTGAATATCATCATTAATATTTGTAACAAATATAGTGGGAACATCTCTTATGTCGTTCATCTTCTTTTTTAGTTCTAATCCATTTCCATCCATATAATGCATATCAAGCAGCACTATGTCAAATTCCTTACTTTGAAATACACTTAAAGTTTCATGTGCCGTATCTGCATAAGTTATATGGTAATTTGAATCTTCTTTAAAATTATAAAGAAGATTGTCTTTATAACTAGACTCGGAAAAAGAAATCAAAATCTTAATTTCCATTATACACCCCTATTCTTTATACAAGAATTAATGATTTATCTTTAAATGATTTAACCTCTCCTATAATAGCAGATTCAATATTATTCTCATTTAAATCCCTTAGTAAATCAGCAGCTGAACTTTCAGGTAAACTAAATAGAAGCCCTCCTGAAGTTTGTGGGTCAAAAATAATATCCGCATTTTCATTGTCGTTTATTATTTGAATTTTATCCCCTATAAAGCTCTTGTTTTGATAAGCTCCTTCAGGAATAAGACCTAAATTAAACATCTCTATAGTTCCGTCTATAATTGGTATTTCATCAAAGTAAAGCTTTATTGTCTTGTTACTTCCTTCAGCCATTTCTAAAAGATGACCAGCAAGACCAAATCCTGTAATATCCGTACAACTATTAATTGGATATTTTTCGGCCACATCCTTAGCATACTTATTTAATAGTGACATATACTTTACTATATTTTTTTCAAGGCTATCATCTATAATTCCGCCTTTAAAAGCAGTATTTAATATACCTGTTCCTATTGGTTTAGTTATTATTAAAGCATCTCCTTCTTTACAAGTGGAGTTTGCCCAAACCTTGTCAGGATGAACTGTTCCCGTAACTGAAAGGCCAAACTTAGGTTCATCGTCTTGAACAGTATGACCTCCTACTAATAGACACTGAGCTTCCCTTACCTTTTCAGCTCCACCTTTTAATACTTCTGAAAGTATTGAAGGATCTAAACATGAAGGAAAACATACAATATTAAGTGCTAGAAGAGGGTCTCCTCCCATGGCATATACATCAGAAAGACTGTTAGCCGCTGCTATTCTTCCATAGTTATATGGATCATCTACTATAGGAGTAAAAAAGTCAAGTGTCTGTATAATAGCAATATCATCATTTAATTTATAAACCGCAGCATCATCTGAAGTCTCTATTCCTACTAATAAATTTTCATCTCTAATATCTTCTTTAGGTAATTTACGCAAAACTTGCGCAAGGACATCTGGTCCAAACTTTGCTGCTCAACCTGAAGTTTTTGCGTAATTTGTTAATTTTACATCTGTATTTTTAATCATACTTCCCCCAAATCTAGTAAACCGAAATTAAATCTTTTAGTTTTTCATATGTTTTATCTCCAATACCAGAGATATTTTTTATATCTTCAACTTTAGAAAAACCTGTATTTTCACGATATCTAAGTATTTCATCCGCGCGACTGTCCCCTATCCCTGGAAGAGTTTTTAATTCGTCTTTATTAGCAGTATTCAAATTTATCTTGCCAGTTGAACTAGAAACTTCAGATTGACCATGAACTTCATTAGTTAAATTCTCTTCCTTTGAAGGGATATATATTTTCATTTCATCTTCTAGCTTTTTTGCTAAGTTTATGTCTTTTAATGAAGCTTTGTCAGTTGCACCACCGGCAATTATCAACAAATCGTTTACCCTATCTTCAGTGGTTAGTTTATATAAACCAGGATTGACAACTTCTCCATCTATATGAACATAAATATCTTTTGGTTTATTATCAGTTTCACCTGCATTTTTATTAGCGATTTGTAATAAATTTTGTTCTGGCTCTTCAATTGAATTATTTGATTTATAAAATCCAACTCCTGCAAGAAGAATCACAAGAGTAATTATAATTATTTTATCTTTATTTCCTTTTAACATATGTACCCCTCTTTATAGTAACACTAACATTCTAAAATTTCTACAAAAGTTACAATTTTTTTAAAATTTATAAAAAATGTTACTTTAATTAAACTTTATCGACTTATACATTAAAATTACTGCACAAAATAATTTAACTTTATTTTATAAAAAAAAGATGGGCATTTACCCATCTTAAAATAATCATATTTTAATCTAAAACTCTTCTTGCTGTCATAAAATTCTTTACATAATAATTAGAGTTTATATCAGTTATTATAACTCCCTCTTTTGGTGTAGAAGCATGAATCATTTTTCCATCTCCAACATAAAGACCAACGTGTGTAATCCTATTTCCACCAAATGTTGAGAAGAATAATAAATCTCCTGGCTTCAAGTTGTCTCTACTTACAGCATAACCATTTGAAGCTTGATCTCTAGAACTTCTATTTAATGTTACACCTGCATGAGTCTTATATAGATAGTATACAAGACCTGAGCAGTCAAAGCCAACTGAAGGACTAGCTGAAGCATAAACGTATTTATATCCTAAATACTTATACGCATCTCCTACGATATTATTAATAGCTGCATTTGAGCTAACATTATTTGTAGATTCTTTTATTTCTTCATTAACTTCTTCAACTTTAACTTCTTTATCTGATACAAAAGATTTAGCCACATATCCTGTTAAAGAATTGTATTTTATTTTAACCCAACCATTTGATTCCATTCCAGAAATTTTAGTTCCCTTAGGTATAACTGTAAGTATTTTTGTATTAGTACCTTGTCCTTCTCTAAGGTTTAAGGCTGAAGTTAACCATCCCTCTACCGCTTTTTCTGGAGCTTTTTCCTTTACTGGCTCTTTAGCTTGTTCTTTAACTTCCGGTTTTTCCACCTTCGTCTCTTCAGTTTTTTCTGCCTTTTGTTCTTCAACTTGTTCAGACTTTGGCTCTTCTACTTTTACTTTTGTATTTGAAATAAAATCACGAGAAATATAAGCTATTTTTCCTTCATAGGATATTTTTATCCAACCATTTGATTCTGTTCCTGAAATTTCTGAACCAACTGGTAAAACTCCCAATATATTATTATCATCTATTACGGCTGATGACCTAACATTTAAGTTTTTAGTGATATATCCTTTTACAGGAAGCTCTATAACTTTAGACTCATCTGTCTCGATAGTAGGAGCTACTATCTCTTTATCTGTATCTGAAAGAGTATTTCCTGAAACAACTGGTACTTCTGATTCCTCTTTTTCTGCAGGTTTTAATTCTTCTGCATTTTTAGAATCTTCTACAGCTTTTTCAGTTTTAACTTCTTCTTTAGATACTGAGCTAAGCTCTACATCTTCTTTAACTTTCTTTGCTTCTACTTTAATCTCTTGTACTTTGTTTTCTTTTTGTTCTACATTATTATTTACATAATTTACAGAAACGGTATTTTTTTCTGGTTTATAATCTTCATTTGAATTTGCTAAACCTGCAATGTACTCTGTTTTTTCTTCAGATTCATTAAGATCTTCAGATTTTATATTCTTGAAATTATCATTTGAATGATTCACAGTCTTTTTAATCGTTGAAATTGATTCAACATATGTTTCAGGTTTTTCTGATATAAGTCCTTTTATTGTTTCTTTCGAGTATACCGTCCCTGAAATTATAATTACTGAAGCTAAACTAAAAGCTCCAAGTCTCTTTTTGTTCATAGTATTATTTTCCTCCCAAAATTCTACTACAATTATAGTAAAGGAACTTTTTCAATATGTCAACAAAAGTTACAGAATAGTTACAAAATTCTTACGAAATTGTTACAAAAAAGTAAAATATAAGTGTTTTTAAGAAGATTTTTAATTTTTACATTAAAAAAGCCACCTAATAGGTAGCTTTTAATAAACAATAACGGGTGTTCCCATCTCTGTATTCTCATAGATTGTTCTCATAGATTTAAGTGGCGTGTTAATACATCCATGACTTCCAGCCCAAAGGTATCTCTTTCCTCCAAATGAGCTTTGCCAATAAGCATCATGAATACCAACTCCTGTATAATCTATTTGCATCCAATAATTAACCCAGCTTTCGTATTTAGACCCATCTGCATTTAATCCTCTTAAATACCTGTCTTGATTTTTAATCCAAACCTTCCAAACACCTCTAGGGGTATTATATCTTCCATTTGGTAGTCCTGTTACTATTGGAGTATCTGCAATTACTTCTCCATTTTTAAAGTAAACCATTCTCTGATCCGCTATTGATATTTCTATATAAGTGTTTCCAATTTCTCCATTATTTATGGCTTCACTTGAATAAATTATCGGAACTTTACCATCTGCGTCTGTAGTTAGACTATTATAAATTGCCTCTGTAGTTTTATCTCTATTGATTTGGATACCAAAGTTTCCTCCAGAAACTTTAATTTTATTTCCGCTAAATGTAGTAAAATCTCTTTCCGCCCTTAAATTGTCATATTTAGATTTTAAATCCATTACAAAATCTTGAACTTTATCTTTTGATACTTCATAAGTGGTTTCATCAACAAACTTTTCATAATCAGTTACAGGCTCTTCTTTGCCATCTTGCAAGACTAATGTAATATTTTTTTCAGCCAATTTGCTTAGCTTATTAAATTTTTCCTTTAAGTCCTCTTCATAAACTTTTGGGAAAATATAATACTTTTTATCAAGTTTTAAATTATCTTCAAAACTTAAAAATGTGTCTTCAATTCCCTTTGAAAGTTTTTTAATATCAATTTTGCTTCCTTCTATTTCTTTATTGAGAATATATTTACCATTTTCAAATACGATATTTGCATCTACTGGATTTATTTGTTTTTTTATTAAGTCGGAACTATAAATCCATTTGTTTAAATTGTCAGAGTTAACTTCCCTAATTAACTTATTATTATAAATGTGGCTCTTAAAAATTTGCATAGGCCATGAAAATTCTTGTTGATCAATGACTATCTCTTTTTCCCAATTTGACTTAAAACCGAGTTTTTTTGGATTTAAAGTATACTCATTGCCATCTTTATCCTCTATGCTAATGTTTTGAAATCTGCTTGTTTCAAAAATTTCATGGATATTTTTAAACGGAACTTCAACTCCATTAACTACCGTATTGGGATATGTGTAATTAGAAAATATATAAACTCCACCAAAATAAATTATTGCTATAAAAGCTGATATAGTAATAAAAATCGTTCTTTTTTTCAATTAAATTCTCCTATTATGATTCAAAATTTGAAATAATTTCAACTGAAGTTTCTTCTATGGTTTTATTTGTAACATTAATTATCTTACAACCAATTTTTTTGTATATTTCAATTGTATAGTTCAACTCTTTATCTATTCTATCATTAGAACTATATTCTGCAAAGGAATAAATTCCAAGCGATTCCAATCTCTTTTTCCTAATTTCATTTAATTTGTCTTTATCAATAATAAGTCCAAATACCTTTTTAGAATCAACTTCAAATAATTCCTTTGGAGGTTCTATTTCTGGAACTAATGGTATGTTACAAACCTTGTAATTTTTAAAGGCCAAATTCAATGATAATGGTGTTTTAGATGTTCTGGAAATTCCAAGTAAAACTATATCTGCAAGGGCTATTCCTTTAGGATCTTTACCATCATCATATTTCATGGCAAATTCAACAGCGCTTATCTTTTCGAAGTACTCTTCGCCTAACTGATGAGATAGTGCAACCTCTCTCTTTGCCTCTTGATTGAAAAAAGTTTCTGCTGCAGACAGTGGCGCTTCAAATAAATCTACAAATAAAAATTTATTTTCATTACATTTGTCTCTAAGATACTTTAACAACTCTCTATTTACAATGGTTGAATATACTAAATTATCTCCCTTTACTTCATCAAATATCTTATCTATTTCTTCGTGAGACATAATGTTGTGATATTTAACAACATTTAATTGATCAATATCAAAGTGAACCTTTATTGCATCTGTAACATTTGAAGCAGTCTCTCCTGTAGAGTCTGAAATAATTATTATATTTTTATTCGTTGCCATATGAATCCCCTTTTAGTAAGCTCTCATATGCTTCCAATAAATTATTTGGATGTTCATCAATTAACCTATCAATTCTACAATAGTCGCTGTAGTTTTTAACTACATCTTCTCTAAACTTCGATATTAAAAACTGATATATATCTCTCTTAAGTTCATCTGAGTCTAAAACCATATTTCCATTCTTAATATAAAGATAAAGATTATCATCTATTAGTCTTGATATATCTAAATTCCAACTTTCATGTAAAATCAATTTAATAATTGCCGAAGCATATCGTCTTATCTCAGAGGTTTGATACTCTGAAATGCTATCATTAATTTTGGAATATATAAAATAATTTGTTATCTCATCAAGCTTATCTGCCAAGCTTAAAACTTTTGCAGATGTCGATTTTGGTATGCTATCGTGAAAAAATCTCGGTCTATAGTAATCTATAACAGTATTTGATACTATATCATTATTTCCCATCTTTTTCGAGTATAAATATCCTACTACTCCCTTTAGCTGTGGGTAAGTCTTTACTATTTCCGTTGTTAAATCAAACTTTGCAATATCAGAAGCTAATTTGATATTTTCCTCTGTTTCATCTCCCACTAAAAGATATTCTCCAACTATAATAGATAGTTCTTTTATCCTAAGAGTTTTGTCATATAAAGTACCAACTCTATCTTTTAAAGTCATTTCTTTCATACTTTCATAATAATATGAATAGTCTTTTTCTAGAACTTTATTCCATTTATTTAAAACCGATGATATCTCTTCATCAATTTCTTGTATCAAGTTATTTATATATATCTCATCATTTTTTCTATTTTTCTCTATACATAAAATATAATAAGGCATAATTTGACCTTTTTCAGTGAAAAGAGGAACTACATTACAAATATCCATTAGTATAGAACAGATAAGTTCTTTAGGAAATGTTAATATCTCTTGGTTAAAAAAAGCTACTACTGGATGAGGCATATTGTACTCGGCTATAAAATTTTCCAGCATATAGTCTATTTCATTAATTTGACCGCCATGTTCTTTTGCAATTTTATTTGCCGACTTTAAAAAATACTCTTTTCTCTTTTCATTTTCAAATATTATATTATTGTCTGCCAATTTATCCTTATAAGATTCAATATTGTTAATCTTAAAAAATGCAATATCATCATTTTTATTAGATAAATCAGCTTCAGAAAAATCCAAAACCTTATTATCTTCTATTCCTTGAACCCAAATAATATAATCCCATAGATTATTTGAATATTTCAGCCCTTTTATAGGAATATATATGGTATTTAAAGTTTTAACTACAAAATCGACCAGGAATTTATCTGGATATTCTTGGTCTATAAAATTAAAGTTAAATAAAATTCTGTTTTTGCTATAATTGATTTTTAAATTTGAGTAGGAAATTTTTAAGTCTTCTAGTTTCTTTCTAATAGACTCATTTAGAGAGTTCACCGCAACATCATAGAGATTATATGGTAAACCATCTATTCCTATCTCAATTAATAATTCATTGCTCATTATTACCTTCCTAATTCTATTTTAAATATAAAACAGAATTTAATTTTGATAATTCAAATATGTTTATTACTGTTTTTAGTAATGCTTTCAAAAGAAAATACCCATCTTCATAATTTATATCTGGAATTTCTTTGAATTTTGCAAATAATAAATTTCTAATTAGGATACATTGATTATAATCTAAAACAACTGTTGGTATTTCAGAAATTGGTTTAATATAGATACTTCCTTCATCTATATTATAATAATAATTTCTATTCTTAACCAGCTCTTGCTCTGAAAAGTTAAATGTAGTTCTATATCCAGTTATTCCCAACAATTTTAGTGCATAGGCAATGGTAAGTAAGTTTTCATTACTTCCCCTGGTCAAACAACTTAGATAAGATGAAGTTAAGTCATAAATCTTTTCATCTGGCACAAGCTTTGGAAATATCTTACTGATTATTTCTAAAACAATATTTCCTAATATGGTTTTATTAATACTCTTAGTTATTCCATAATTCGAAGCAATTAAATCACTTTCCTTCAAAAATGATATTTCTTGTTTTAGTACTATGTTCACATAGTGCTCAGAGAATATATCCATTAACTTTACTGAGTCCTTTATCCCTTTTGAACTTAAATTTAAATCAATTTTTCCAAAATCTCTACTAAAACAATTTAATATCTGTGAGCTTTCTCTAATCTTAAAATGATTTAATACTATTATCTTTGTCTGTCTTGTTTCCATTATTTATAACCAAAATTTTGTAGCTTGTTTAGATTATTTCTCCAATCAGCGTCAATTTTAACCCACAATCTCAAATTTACCTGTGAGTCCAAGAAGGTTTCCATATCTTTTCTTGCAGTCATGCCTATTTTTTTTATCATCTCACCACCTTTACCAATGACTATTCCCTTGTGACTCTTCTTTTCTACTAAGATGGTGGCCTCTATATCGTAAAGTTCTCTATCTTCACGCTTCTTGAACTTATTTATTTCAATGTTGATACCATGTGGTACTTCTTCTTGTAAAAATAATAATGCCTTTTCTCTAACTATTTCTGAACAAATGGATCTTACACTTTGGTCCGTTATTTCATCTTCATCATAGTATTTAGGTCCTTCTGGAAGCATTTTATAAATAGTTTCAAAGTACTCTTCTATATTTCTTCCTGTAAGCGCAGAAATAGGAAGGATTGTATCAAAAAGCCCAAATTCTTCAAAAGTCTTTATTATCTCTTGAGTCCTTTCTTCAGATATTATATCCGTCTTATTAATAAGAAGTATTATAGGTTTTTTCTCTTCTTTTAATTTAGAAATTATATAATTTTCATTTTCTCCGATAACACCTGAATTATCTACTATATATGTTATAATGTCAACGTCTTTAAATGCAGATGTAGCTGACTCCAACATAAACTCACCTAATTTATTTTTTGGTTTCTGTATTCCAGGAGTATCTATAAAAATACATTGCATTTTGTCATCTGTATATATGAATTTAATATTATTTCTTGTTGTTTGAGGTCTACTTGATACAATGGATATTCTCTCACCTATAACCTTATTTAAAAATGTTGATTTTCCAACATTAGACCTTCCTATTATTGAAATAAATCCTGATTTGAACATCTTACCTCCATTAAATTATAAATATAACTTTAAAAAGTATAGTAGCTATTAGCGTTCCCAATATCGCTCCAAATATTACATCAGAGAGATAATGTATTTTTGCTTCAACCCTCGATTCCGCCACAAGTATGGCTAGTAAAAGCGCAAGGGTAGTTATTAAAGCATTTTGTGCTAAGAAGATAATAATCATCGCTAAGCAAAATGCAATTGCGGAATGTCCACTAACGGTACCTCCCATTAAATGACTTCCTCTATCCTTATAAAAATAAGATTTAAAGAGAAGAGTTGAAAGTATCACAATAACTAAGGCAATAAATGTTAAATGTATTGGCGAATTTTGTATTTTAAAAATTGCAATATTAGTAAACGGAACAATTCTATCGTAAAAAATAAAATATCCCACAAAAACAGAATTTAGTGCTGATACTAAAACAGCTCCTGCCCCTACATCCTTTGCAATTTTTGCCCTTGGCTCATAGTATTCATAAACAAGGTCAACAACATTCTCAATAGTTGTATTTATCATTTCAGCAAAGATAACGAAACTTATGGTTATACATAGTATGGCCATTTCAACTCTAGACAAATCAAAAAACAGGCTCACTATTGCAACGAGAATTGCCATCCAAATATGCCTTTTAAAGTTTCCCTCGTTTTTAAATGTATATACAATTCCATCTATTGCATGGTTAAAGCTATCTATTAAGTCTTTGTTTTTAAAATGATTATCCTTCATTTTTAAATATTCCTATTCTTTTTAAAGCTTCTTTCTCTTTTTGTCTCATCAAAAGCTTATCATCTTCATCAATATGATCATATCCAAGTAGATGAAACATTGAATGAACAAATAGATATACCAACTCCCTTTGAAATGAATGACCGAACTCTTCAGACTGTTCTTTAGCTCTCTTGGAGCAAATTACTACATCTCCTAAAATAAGAGGTACACCTTCTATATGATATTCCATTTCTGTTGGAAATGATAAAACATCTGTTATCTTGTCGTTTTCTCTGTAGTCTCTATTAAGTTCTTTTATCTCTTCTTCATTTACAAAAGAAACCGAAACTTCTACATCTTCAATTATGTTTTCCATTTCTAAAATAACTTCTGTAGATTTTTCAAAATCCTTTAGTATTTCTTTAGGTATTTCAAAGTCTAAATCCCTATTATCTATTAGAATTGTCATCTTTCTTCTCTACCTTGTTGTTTTCATATGCATTTATAATCTTTTGGACTAGAGGATGTCTAACAACATCTGAAGTTTCAAATTTCATAAATTCTATTCCCTTTATGCCTCTTAGTATTTGTGAAGCATTTTTAAGTCCTGAAGATTTTCCTCTAGGCAAATCTATCTGAGTAATATCTCCTGTTATAATTGCCTTTGAACCATATCCAATTCTTGTTAAAAACATCTTCATCTGCTCATTTGTAGTGTTTTGTGCTTCATCTAGTACAATATATGCATTATCTAAAGTTCTTCCTCTCATATAAGCTAGAGGTGCAACTTCAATAAGTCCTCTTTCAACGAGTTTATTATATTGGTCATATCCTAAAATGTCGAAAAGAGAATCGTAAATTGGTCTTAGGTATGGATCAATCTTCTCTTGTAAGTCGCCAGGTAAAAATCCTAAGCTCTCTCCAGCTTCAACCGCTGGCCTTGTAAGGATTATTCTTTCAACCTCTTGGTTTTTAAAAGATTTAATCGCCATTGCCATGGCAAGATATGTTTTACCAGTTCCAGCTGGGCCAACTCCAAAAACTATATCATTATGTTCTATTAATTCCACATATTTCTTTTGTCCCAATGTCTTTGGCTTAATTGGCTTACCTTTATAGTTGTGAACAATTGCATTGTCTAAAATTCCATTTATATCAGGCGCTTTACCGCTCTTTATCATATTAATAGCATATCTAATCTGTTGCTCTGTCAATTTTTTATTCTTGTTGAAATCTCCATAAAGATTCTTTATAAGCTCTGTAGCAGCTAATACATAATCTTTATCTCCCTTAACTATTAAACCTTTTTCGTTAAGGGTCAACACAACTTTAAACTCATCTTGAATTATATTTGCATTGTATTCAAAATTATCAAAAAGTTCTGAAATAAAATTTTGATCTTCTGTTAGTATGTTTTCTATAAATTCTACGTTAATCACTCCCTATCATCTCCTAAATTATAACATATTAGTTAAAAAAGAAAAAAAGGCATTAAATTAATAATGCCTAAAATAAACTTAATTGATTTGATTCTGATAGTCCTGATAAAGTTCCATGTTCTTTAAGAGCTTGAACAGCAACTTTATTAATTCCAGTTCTATTTACCAAATCTTGAATGGAAATAAAATCTCCTTTTTTTATTTCGTTGTAAATTGATATTGAGTGAGCATCAGATACACCATCTAAAGCTCTAAAAGGCGGAATGATACTTCCTTTCTTATTGTAATTAAATTTAAGGTCTAGTGAACTATTAAAGTCAACCTTCTCCATTTCAATTCCTCTGCAATACATCTCTTCAGCTAGTTCTAATACAGTTAAAACACTTTTGTCCTTTGCTGTCGCAGCATAACCCTTTTGTTTTATATTAGCCATTTCATTTCGAATTGAGTCAAGTCCATCATAAACTATCTGTCCTGGAAATGAATCTATTTTTGTAGTAAAATACGTACAATAAAAAGCTTCTGGATAATGTACTTTAAAGTATGCAATTCTATAACTCATTAGCACATATGCAACAGCATGAGCCTTTGGGAACATATACTTAATCTTTTTACATGAATCAATATACCATTCAGGAACATTAAAGGACCTCATATATTCAATAGTTTCATCTGCAAGATTTTTACCTTTTCTAACTCTTTCCATAATCGTAAATGATTTTTTCTTATCAAGACCCATTTGGATAAGATAGGTCATAATATCATCTCTTGTAGAAATTACATTCTTAAGAGTTGTAACTCCCTGTCTTACTAGATCCTGTGCATTATTAGTCCAAACATCTGTACCATGGGAAAGCCCAGAAATCCTAAATAGTTCGGACATTGTTGTTGGCTTTGTCTCAACTAACATCTGTCTTACAAAGTTAGTTCCAAACTCTGGTATTCCTAAACTTCCAATATTTGTAGTTTCATATGGTTTTACCATATTTAACGCATCAATTGAGTTGAAAATACTCATTGTATCTTCATCATCAAAAGGAAGCGATAGTGGATCTACACCAGTTAAGTCCTCTAAATGTCTTATTATTGAAGGGACATCATGGCCAAGTAAATCTAATTTTAAAATTCTTCCAGATATTGCACTGTAGTTAAAATGTGTGGTTATAATATCACTTGCCATATCATCTGCAGGATGTTGAATCGGACAAAAATCATAAATTTCTTTATCCCTTGGAACTATCATTACTCCTCCAGGGTGTTGCCCTGAAGTTCTCTTAACACCAACTAATTTCTTTTGTAATCTCTTTATTTCAGCTTCCGGTAAATCTATTTCTTTTGTTTCCAAAAACTTTTTTATATATCCATATGCTGTGTTTTCAGCAATTGTTCCTATTGTACCTGCTCTAAATACATTTTCTGCTCCAAAGAGCTCTTCCGTATACTTATGACAAGTTGGTTGATATTCTCCTGCAAAATTTAAATCTATATCTGGTTCTTTATCTCCTTCAAATCCCAAAAATACCTCAAAAGGTATATTGTGTCCATCTGTAATAAGTTCTTCACCGCATACTGGACATTTTTTTCTAGGTAGGTCAAGACCTGAACCAATGTTCATATCGTCAATAAATTTAGAATACTTACATTCTGGACATCTATAATGTGGCAATAGTGGATTTACTTCTGTAATACCTGCCATGGTGGCTGCAAAGGATGAACCTACAGATCCCCTTGATCCAACTAAGTAACCATCGTCATTGGATTTTTTTACAAGTTTTTGTGCTATTATATAAAGCACCGCGTATCCATTGGAAATGATGGAATTAAGTTCTCTATCTAATCTCTCTTTAACATATTCGGGAATAGGATCACCGTACATTGACTTAGCTTTATCGTAAGTCATGCTTCTAAGGGTTTCGTCCGATCCTTCAATCACAGGAGGATATGTTCCATCGGGTATTGGTTTAAGCTCTTCTATCGAGTCTGCAATTTTATGAGTGTTCTCAATAACAATTTCTTTTCTTAAGGTTTCTGGTAAGAATGAAAATTCCTTTAACATTTCTTCAGTAGTTCTAAAATAAAGTGACGGATATTTTTCTGCCCTGCCCCTTTTAAAGAATGGTTGTGACAATTGGACAATACTTCGTAAAACATAGTCCTTCGGTTCAAAATAATGACACGCGCTTGTAGCTACCACAAGTTTGTCATTTGATTTTGCCATTGAAATTATCTTATTAATTATATTTTTAACTTCATCCATTGATTCTATCTTTCCATCTTCTACCAAATGTCTGTAGTTTAATGGAGGTTGAACTTCAATAAAATCAAATTTTTGGATTATATTGTTTATATATTCATCAGGGTATCCACTAATTATACTTTGGAAAAGCTCTCCTTGATAATCTCCAGAACCAATAATAAGTCCCTCTTTATACTCTTCTAATAAACTCTCTGGAATTCCAGGAGCGCGATTAAAGTAGTTCATAGAGGAAATTGAAATCAACTTATAAAGATTTTTAAGGCCAGTTAGATTTGTTGCATATATAATTGAATTGTATTCTTCGTTCTTATACTTTGGCCATGTTGTCTTAATTTTATTTAAATCATTTAATGACGTAAGCTCTTTGACCACATCTTCTTGCAATGCTTTTAAGAAAATGTGAGCAGTGGCCATGGCATCGTCGCAGGCTCTGTGGTGGCTTTCCAAAGATACTCCTAAAAACTTAGCAATTGTATCTAGTTTGTGATTTTTTAAATCTGGATAGACTCCTCTACATAACGATAATGTATCTAAGTAGGCATTATTGAAAGGTAAAGATAACCTCATACAGTTTTCACGAATAAAGCCAATATCAAACTCTGCATTATGGGCAACTAATGTGGAATCACCAACAAATTCCATAAAGTCAGGCAAAACTACTTCAACTTGAGGTTGTCCCATAAGCATGTCGTCAGTAATATTTGTAAGCTCAACTATCTTTTGTGGTAGTTGTCTATTTGGATTAATAAATTTATTGTACTTTTCGACAATTTCGCCATTTTTTATTTTTACAGCACCTATTTCGATAATTTTATCATTAATCTTTGAAAATCCTGTAGTTTCAATATCAAAAACTACAAATGTATTTTCGTTAAAATTTGAATTGAAATCTGTAATTACACGTAAGTTATCCTTTAAAATTAATCCCTCTATTCCATATAGCGGTTTAATACTAGTGCCTTTAGTAGCATCATAAAAAGAAGGGTACCCTTGAGCAACGCCCCTATCTGTTATGCCAACTGCTGTATAACCCCAGGAAACAAGTTCTTTAATTAGCTCATCAATTTTAATGTATCCTTCAATAGCAGAGAATTGACTAAGTAAATGAAGTTCAACCCTCTTTTCTGTAGCATTATCTCCTCTCTTATTCATAGTATGAGGCTCAATTGAATTGACATTTATTATATTGCAACGTGAAAAGTTATCATATGTGTACTTGCCTTCAACTTTTACACATTTACCTGTTTTAATTAAGTCTGAGTACTCATCAAACCTTTCATTTTTAAAAAAAGTTTTACAGGTTACGGAAGATGTTCCGTCGTATATGTCATATGTTACTATTACATATTGTTCATTTTTAGTTACAATATTTTCACAGGACAAAATTTCTCCTGCAACACAGATAAAATCCCAATTATCTCCTAAATCAGATATTTTCATTATTTCTGATTTTATCTTTCTTCCAAATTTTTCCTTTTTGTCATTCTTTGACTCATCTTTTTTCTTAGGTTCAACTCTTTCTATGTTTACAACAGCTTCTTGAGCTCTTTTCTTTTCTTTGTCCTTTAATTGCTCTATATATTCATCTTTGCTTATTGTTTCCGTTTCAAATGAAATGCTTATATTTTTTATTGAATAATTTTTGTCTTCAATAAAATTTAAAACTCTATTTTTTAACTCTTCAGCATCACATTCATCTTGAAGTTTGTCTAGACTTATATTTAAAGTTTCATTTATACAGAATATTTTTATTTTATCCTTATCAAAGCCTTCTCCATTTAAAAACAAAATACAATCTTTACAAATATCACCAGCTTCATTTTCACTTTCATTAGTTTTCGCAAAATTTATTTCGATTTCACCGACACCTAACAACACATCATCAAAAAATTCAATAATATTTTCCTTACAAGTTTCATCCTCAACTCCATTAATAGAGATTGAAACACTATCAAAGGCTTCTGAATATTTTACAGATTCAATTATTACCTTGTCATCAACATGAAAGTTGTAATTAAATTGGTTTCTAAGTTCTATAAATTTCATATCTACATCTTTTCTATTTCATTCATGAGTTCGTCTAGTAAGAATTCTTCAGAAACTTTCTTTACTATTTTTCCTTTTTTGAAGATTAGTCCCTCTCCATTTCCTCCGGTTATTCCTATATCAGCTTCTCGTGCCTCACCAGGACCATTAACAACGCACCCCATAATTGCCACTGTAATATTTTTATCAACAGTCTTTAGTCTTTTTTCTGCTTCTTCCACAATGTATATAAGGTCGATGTTTGTCCTTGCACAAGTTGGACAAGAAACTATATTTACTCCCTCTGTTCTAAGTTTTAAAGACTTTAAAATCTCTTTTCCAACAATTACTTCCTCTTCTGGAGGAGCTGTAAGAGAAACTCTTATAGTGTCTCCAATACCTTGGCTAAGAAGGGAACCTATCCCAACTGCTGATTTAATAATTCCAGTTGATTTTGGTCCGGCTTCTGTTATCCCCACATGTAATGGATAATTTGTTAATTCAGAAATCTTCTTATAAGATTCTATTGTCATATTGACATCGCTGGATTTCAAAGCCAGTTTCATATTATAAAATCCAAGTGATTCTAAAAATTCCACTTGTTCAAGACAGCTATACACAAGTGAATCAGAATTAACTCCACCATATTTATCAATAAACTTTTGACTTATACTTCCAGAGTTAACTCCGACTCTAATCGGTACATCATACTCTTTACAACAGTTTACAACTTCCTTAACCCTATCTTTATTTCCAATATTTCCCGGATTAATTCTTAGACAATCCACTCCATTTTTTACTGCTTCAATAGCTAGTCTATAATCAAATTGAATATCTCCTATTATTGGAATATGAATTTGTTCTTTTATAACAGGTATAGCCTTTGCATCGTCAATATTATTTATGGCAGATCTAATAATGTCACATCCACACTGTTCAAGAGAAATTATTTGATTAACTGTGCTTTCTATGTCTCTGGTTATTGTGTTAGTCATCGACTGAACAGTAATAGGTGATGTTCCTCCTACTGGTACATCACCTACATAAATTTGTTTCGTATTTTTTCTCATTTAATTCTCCTTAAAAAAGTGAAACTATATCCTTAAAAGTTACAATTATAATAAGTCCTATAAGTATTATAAAACCTACTAAATTGAGTATCCCTTCTTTATCTGCTGGTAATTTTTTTCCTGTAATCATCTCTACTAATATTAAAACCGCTCTTCCTCCATCAAGTGCAGGAAATGGCATAATATTAAACACTCCCAAGTTTATGGACAATAGTGCAATAAAAGATAAAAATGTTACAATACCAGATTTAAATGAACTTCCTATTGCTTTTACAACTCCAACAGGACCGCTTATTTCCTTCATGGATAACTTTCCTGTTATAAGTTGACCAAATCCTCTTAGTATAGCTGTAAAGTAAAATGCAAAGTCTTTAAAGCCATTTACAATACCTCTTCCAATTGATGCATTTGAAAGATTATAAACTTTTCCATGAGTTATTCCTATTCTATAGACTCCTTTAGAGTCTTTTTCTGGAACAACTGTAAAGTCCTTTGTCTCTTTTCCTCTAACAACAGTAATTTTCATATCTTTACCCTGTGAATTTTCTATTGCTTCGGTAATCTCAAGAGAATTATCAACTTTTTTATCCATAACACTTACTATTCTATCGTTTGGTTTTAAACCTGCTATGTCTGCAGGACTACCATTTGCCACATCTACAATATTGTATGACGAAAAAATATTTAACATTATTAAAATCAAAAGTCCAAGTAAAAAGTTCATCAATACTCCTGCTACTATTACAAAAAATCTCTTTATCGCCGGCGCATTGTCAAATGCTCTTGGATCGGTTGATTCTCCATCTTCTCCCTCTATTGCAACATACCCTCCAAATGGGATTGCTCTTAGAGTATAATCTATTTCATTTTTCTTCTTTTGAAGTATTTTTGGTCCCATTCCTATAGAGAATTCATTTACTCTAATTCCAGATTTTACTGCTACAAAGAAATGTCCCAACTCGTGTATAAATATTACTATGAGAAATACTATCAAAGACGAAATAATTGTTACCATTTTACCTCCTCTAATATAGCATTAGATAAATCATATAAATGAACGGTGCCGTAAAAAGCACTGAGTCAAATCTATCAAGAACACCACCATGCCCTAAAAACACAAAACCATAATCCTTGGTGTTTGAAAGTCTTTTAAACTTTGATGCGCATAGATCTCCTAGTTGTGCAACTATAGATCCTATAAATCCCGCCAATAACAAAGTGATGTAATTATCTAATTTCATAAAATATGCATATAGCAATGTCAATATTAATGTTCCTATTATTCCACCAATAGAACCTTCAATAGTCTTTTTTGGACTTACTTTTTCAGCAAGTTTATGTTTTCCAAATAGATTACCAGCTATATATGCAAAAGTGTCTGTTCCCCAAGCGCTTATATATATTAGCCACACTAAATCACTTTTTGCAAGCAAGAGTATTCTGCTTAGTGAAAGTGGAATATATATCATAGTAAACACCTGTAAGAACAGAGAATTAATATCCAGCTTTTCTTTAAAAGTTAAAATAAACATTAAAATAGCTGAAAATAAAATTATAATATTTCCCTCATGCTTATTGAAACCTAAATAGTTTGTAGTAATGAGGATTATTGCAAATAATATTCCTAAATATAAGTTTGGCTTATAATCTAACTTGCCCATAGCTTTGTAAAATTCATACACACCTACTATGGAGAGGAATAATAAAAATAGAAATAATAAAATTCCACCTTGTATTGTGGAACCTATTATAACAAATAGTAAAAATATACCTGTTAAGGTTCTTAAAGCCAAATTGTTCATTATATTCCTCCAAAACGTCTATTTCTACTTTGAAAATCTAATATGGCCTTATATAACTCTTCTTCTTTAAAGTCAGGCCAAAGAGTATCGCAGAAATAAAGCTCTGCATATGCTACTTGATACAACATGAAGTTACTAAGTCTCTTTTCTCCACCTGGACGAATCAACAAATCCAAATCAGGCTGGGATTTTGTATCAAGAAATTCTTTAAAATTATCTTCCGTAAGGTTATTTACATCATATGAACTGTTGACAATCCTCTCAACAGCTCTTATTATTTCACTTCTACTACCATAATTTAAACCTAAGTTAAGAACCATGCCCGTATTATTCTTAGTATTTTCACAAGCTCTTTCAATAGCCTCTCTAGACTTATCAGGAAGTTTTGAAATGTCCCCAATTGTTTTTACAATAACATTGTTATCCGAAAGCCTCTTTAGCTGTGAATCAACATAAACTATTAAAAGATTCATTAATGCACTTACTTCTTCTGTAGGTCTCTTCCAATTTTCTGTAGAAAAAGCATATAGAGAAAGATACTTTATTCCAAGGTTAGATGAAGCCTCTACTATATCAACAACCCTTTTCATACCCTCTCTATGTCCTGCCATTCTTGGCATGAATCTTTTCTTTGCCCATCGTCCGTTACCATCAAGTATTATACCCACATGTTCAGGTATCTTATTTAAATCTAATTCGTCAAGCGAATTTTTTGCCATCAAATTCTCCTAGATCTCCATTAATTCTGCTTCTTTATTCTTTGATATCTTATCAATTTCTTCAGTGAATTTATCAGTTGTCTTTTGTATATCATCTTCAGCAGTTCTTAATTCATCCTCTGAAATTTCAGATTTCTTTTCCATTTTCTTTACTTTATCCATGGCATCTCTTCTTTGGTTCCTGATTGCCACTTTAGCTTTTTCGCCATATTCCTTAACTAACTTAACCAAGTCTTTTCTTCTTTCTTCAGTTAGTGCAGGGAAAGGAAGTCTAATTATCTTTCCGTCATTTGAAGGAGTAATACCTAAATTTGATTTCAAAATAGCCTTTTCAATTTCTCCTAGTACAGAGTTGTCCCAAGGTTGAATTGTTAGTAATCTTGCTTCTGCAACATTTATAGTAGCAACTTGATTAATTGGAGTCATTGTTCCATAATACTCAACTGAAATATTATCAAGTAGTGAAGGATTAGCTCTACCAGCTCTAACATTTTTTAACTCTTCTTGATATGCAACTATACTTTTCTTCATATCTTTTTCTAAATTTTTAATTACATCTGTATACATACTATTCTCCTTTTACAATTGTTCCAATATTTTCGCCATTAGCAACTTTAACAAGGTTTTCTGGTTCATCAATACCAAATACAACTACAGGTATGTCGTTATCCATACAAAGAGATGTTGCTGTAGAATCCATTATTCCCAATCCTTGGTTAATGATTTCTATATATTTTAGCTTGTCATACTTAACAGCATCATCAAACTTATTAGGATCTTTATTATAGATGCCATCTGTTCCAGTCTTACCTAATAGAATCGCATCAGCCTTTATCTCTGCAGCTCTTAATGCAGCTGTTGTATCCGTTGAGAAAAATGGTAATCCTGAGCCACCACCGAATATTACAATTCTACCTTTTTCAATATGTCTCATAGCCTTTCTTCTAATATATGGCTCTGCAACCTCTTGCATAGCAATTGCAGTTTGAACTCTAGTTTCAATGCCTAAGTTTTCTAGGCTTGCTTGAAGTCTAAGTGCATTAATAACAGTTCCTAACATTCCCATGTTATCCGATGTAGGTCTATCAATATTTTCTGAAGATCTTCCTCTCCAGAAGTTTCCACCACCAACTACAATGGCTATTTCCATTCCAAGTTCATGTACTTCTTTTATAGACTTACAAATATTTTCTATTACTTTATCATCAAGGCCATGGCCCTTTCCACCTGATAAAGCTTCTCCACTAAGTTTTATTATTACCCTCTTAAAAGCGAGTCCCAAAATCAAACCTCCAAAACATTATATTCTATTAAATTTTACCATTATCATAATGTTAATTCAACTAATTAAAGCCTTCTTAAATTTATACTATCAAAGAAACCTTTAAATAAACTTACAAAAAAAGCGAGCAGATGCTCGCTTTAAAATCTATTGATTTATTTGCTTTGAAACTTCTTCTGCGAAGTCTTCTTCTCTTTTTTCTAATCCTTCCCCAACTTCAAATCTTTCAAATCTTCTAATCTTAATATTTTCTCCAATTTTCGCAATTAGATTAGTTAAAAGAGTTTGAACAGTCATTGATGGATCTTTTATGAAAGGTTGGTCTAGTAGACAAATTTCTTCATAGAATTTGTTTAATCTACCTTCAACTTTTTTATGAGCTATGTCTTTTGAACGCTCTGGGTCCATTCCCTTTTCAGCGTTCTCATTCATTGCTTGGTGAATAAGAATTTCTCTTTCCTTTGCAACTTCTTCTTCAGGAACTTCATCTCTAGAAACATATTTTGGAGAGCTTGCAGCAACTTGCATAGCTATGTCTCTAACAAATTGGATAAATTCTTCATTCTTTGCTACGAAGTCTGTTTCAGTATTAACTTCAACAATTGTAGCAATTCTTCCACCATGGATATAAGCATCTACTAAGCCTTCTGCTGCAATTCTTCCTGCCTTTTTAGCGGAAGCTGCAAGTCCTTTTTCTCTTAAAAGTTCTTTTGCCTTTTCAATATCTCCATTGGTTTCTTCTAATGCTTTCTTTGCATCCATCATACCTGCACCGGTCATGTCTCTTAATTCTTTAACCATTGATGCTTTTATAGCCATTGGTAATCCTCCTTTGTTTTTACAATAAAGGTAAGAGTTTATCCCTTACCTTTAAATGATCTCTGTTTATCTATTATAAGATTATTATTAATCCTCTTTGTCTTCTTCTATTTCTACTACTATTTCTTCTCCAAAGTCATCAGATTCTTCTTCAGTTTCTTCTACTTCTTCAAAGTCTTCTTCTGTTTCTTCAGATTCTTCTACGTCATCGTGTTGAGCGCCTTGGTTAGCTTCAACAACTGCATCTGCTATAATGCTTGTAAGAAGTTTTACAGCTCTAATAGCATCATCGTTTCCTGGAATTGGAATATCAATTTCATCTGGATCTGTATTTGTGTCTACTACAGCAACAACAGGAATACCTAATATTCTTGCTTCATTAACTGCAATACTTTCATTCTTAGGGTCAATAATAAATAGGCAATTTGGAAGACCTTTCATATTCTTTATTCCACCAAGATACTTTTCAAGTCTTTCCATTTCATGACGTAATTGAATTACTTCTTTCTTTGGAAGAAGATCAAAAGTGTTGTTTTCTTCTAATTCTTTTAATTCATTAAGTCTGTCGATTCTACTTTTGATAGTTTTGTAGTTTGTTAACATACCACCTAACCATCTTTGGCTAACAAATGGTTGTCCAGCTCTCTTTGCTTCTGTTTCGATAGCTTCTTGAGCTTGTTTTTTTGTTCCAACAAACAAAACAGTTCCACCATCTGCAACTAAGTCCCTTACATATTTGTAAGCATCTTCAATTTGCTTAACAGTCTTTTGTAAATCTATAATATAGATTCCGTTTCTTTCTGTGAAGATAAATTTCTTCATCTTTGGATTCCATCTTCTAGTTTGATGTCCAAAGTGTACACCTGCTTCTAACAGGCTTTTCATTGATACTACTGACATATTTTTTCCTCCTTGTTTTTACCTCCATTTGATTCATCTTGCAAAAGGACTTATAAGCAACTCTCCTGCAATCCTCAAATGTGTGTTTTACTTGTGTATAATAACATATTTGAAACTTTAATGCAAATAATTATTTCACATAATCACATTCGGTGTTAGAACACCTTATTTCATCGACCTTTCTATTTTTTTTGTGAACTAAAATATTACCACATTTAGGGCATTTTTCATTTATAGGCTTATCCCATACTGCAAATTCACATTCTGGATAGTTTGAACATCCATAAAATATTTTTCCTCTTTTTGAAACCTTTTCTATTATGTCCCCATCTTTACAATCTGGACATTTAACTCCTATCTTCTTCACCAATACTTTTGTATAAGTGCATTCAGGGAAGTTGCTACATCCTACAAATTTTCCGTTTCTTCCATGTTTAACAACTAGGTCATGGCCACATTCAGGACATTTTTCTCCAGTTTTTTTAGGCACGACTTTAAAATTGTCTTTGTCCTTTTTAGCATTTTGTAATTTCTTTTCAAAATTATCATAGAAGTCAGCTACAAGCTTTTTCCAATCAAGTCCATCATCTGCAATTTTATCAAGCTCCGCTTCCATATCTGCAGTGAATTTTTCATTTATTATCTCATCAAAATACTTTATTAAGAATTCATTTACTTTTTCTCCAAGGTCTGTAGTAAAAAATTTCTTTTGCTTTAGCTCAACATAATTTCTTTTCGTTAATGAACTAATAATTGATGCGTAGGTACTTGGCCTTCCAATTCCATCCTCTTCCAATGTCTTTACTAGATTCGCTTCGGTAAATCTGGATTTAGGTTTTGTAAAATGTTGTTTCTTATCAATGTTTTCAGCTTTTAATACATCATCTTTTTTTATTTCTGGAAGAATAACATCTGTATCATTTATTTTATAAAGCTTTGTAAAGCCTTTAAATGATTCTACATTTCCATTTGTCTTGAAGATAAAATTATTGTTGTCAATTACAACGGCTGTTGTTTTATATTTTGCAGGAGTCATTTGACTTGCAACTGTCCTTGTCCAAATAAGTTCGTATAGTCTATACTGATCTCTGCTTAGGTAATCTTCAATAGATTCTGGAGTTCTTAGAACAGAACTTGGTCTAATAGCTTCGTGGGCATCCTGTGAATTCTTCTTGTTTTTTCCGTATGGATTCCCCTTTGTAGCATATTCTTTGCCAAAGTTTTTAATGATATAATTTAAACTATCTTGAACTGTACCTGAAGAAATTCTTGTCGAGTCGGTTCTCATGTATGATATTAAACCTACACTTCCCGCTCTACCAAGTCTTATCCCTTCATAAAGTTGTTGAGCAACTGTCATCGTTTTAGATGCTGAAAAATTAAGTCTTCTATTTGCATCCTGCTGTAATGTACTTGTAGTGTATGGAGGGTATGGATTTTTACTCTTAGTTCCCACCTTTACATCAACAACTTTAAACTTATCCTTATCGAGCTTACTTAAAATTTCATTAGCTCCCTTTTCAGTTTTTATATCAAGCTTTTGTTCTTTACCATCTTTGTAAAAACCATAGAAGCTTGATTCAAAATCCATCTTATCTTTTTTATGATTAGCAGTTACTGTCCAATATTCTTGAGGTTCAAACTCTCTTATCTCCTTTTCCCTTTCGCACAGAAGTCTGAGAGCCACTGACTGTACTCTACCAGCGCTAAGGCCACTTTTTACCTTCTTCCAAAGAATAGGCGATATCTCATAACCAACAAGTCTATCAAGGACTCTACGAGCTTGTTGAGCATCTACAAGACGCATGTCTATCGCTCTTGGTTTATTAATTGAATTTTTAACCGTATCCTTTGTTATTTCGTGAAATTCAATCCTATTTTCGTCTTCTGGGTCCAGTTTTAATAATGTAGAAATATGCCAAGATATGGCTTCCCCTTCTCTATCCGGGTCAGTTGCCAATAAGACTTTATCCGATGCTTTCGCTTCTTTTTTAATCTGCTTTATTACATCACCTTTTCCCCTAACGCTTATATATTCAGGTTCGAAGTTATTTTCTATATCAATTCCCATTTTACTTTTGGGTAAGTCTCTTAAATGGCCTACAGAAGCTATTACTTTATAATTACTTCCCAATATTTTACCAATGGTCCTTGCCTTTGTAGGAGACTCGACAATTACTAACTTTTTAGCCACTCTATCATTCCTTTCTAACTATTGGGTAAAATATTCCACCCATTTCTTCCGTTACATAACCTCTCATTTCAAGCTTAGTCAAGGTTGCATTTATATCTTCTACTGCAATTCCTAGTTGGTCTGATATTATATCACTGGTGCATGGTGTGTTTAACAATATATTTATAATATCATTTTCTATTGGATCTTCCAGTTTAATTATAATCTCTTCATTATCTTTTGTTTCCTTCGGGCAAATTATATCTTCTAAAATATCATCAACTTCAGTTACAATTTTTGCCCCTTCTCTAATAAGTGCATTTGTTCCAAGGCTATAAAAGCTATTTATATTTCCAGGTATTGCAAACACATCTTTCCCTTGGTCTAAGGCATAGTTTGCAGTAATTAAAGTACCTGATTTTTTCATCGCTTCCACCACAACAACACCTTGTCCAATTCCGGAAATTATTCTGTTTCGATATGGAAAATTATAATTTTTCGGAGTTGTTCCCAGTGGGTATTCAGATACCACAGCTCCATTTCTTGAAACTCTTTCATATAAGTCCCTATGCGTATTAGGATATATAACATCAATTCCATTTCCTATTACACCTATGGTCCTATTTTTATTTTCCAAACTGGTTTCGTGAGATATTTTGTCTATACCATAGGCAAGTCCAGAAATTATTGGTATTCCATTTCTTGAGAGATCTCTAGCTATTTCTTTACATGCCCACGCTCCATATGAAGTGCATTTTCTTGACCCAACTATGGATATACCATACATGTCATCTTTTTGTAAATTTCCTAAATAATATAACATAAGTGGTGGATCTTCTATGTAATTTAAGTTTACAGGATAGTCTTCATCGTCTATGAAGGTCGTCTGTACTCCCAAACTCCTAACCCTTTCCATATAGCTTTTCAAATCAAAATCTCTGTTCTTCAAAATCCTTTCAGAAATTCTCTTGTCAAGTCCTTTGATTTCTTTAATTTGGTCTATATCTTCTATTAAGCTTTTATAATCAGAAAAAAATTCAATAATGGCTACGGCAGCTTTATTTGAAATTGATAGAACATTACAAAATAGTATTAGATTTTTATCCAATTTAGTCCTCCAGTTTTGAAACTAACTCTTGATAGCATTCATAATCTAATTTGCACTTTCTTATTGCTTCTATATAATCTTCGTGAAGTGGAGCAATTAAGTTAATATCCTTGTCCAATATGGGATGATGAAATTTCAAATAGAATGCATGTAACATTTGCCTATCAGTATTAACCTTTTCTTTTTTTATTCCATAGGTTTTATCACCTAATACAGGATGGTGTAAATATGATAGATGAACTCTTATTTGATGTGTTCTGCCTGTTAATATTGAAACTTCGACTAATGAGTAATCATCATTAAAACAAATCGGTTTGACAATAGACTTTGCATATTTCCCATCATCGCATACTGTCATCTTAGTCCTATTGTTTACATCTCTTCCTATTGGCTTTTCTATAGTGATTTCTTCATTAATTTTACCATGCACAATTGCAACATAATGCTTTTCAACTTCCCTATTTTGAAACATATCTTTAAGTTTCTCATGGGTATCGTTATCCTTTGCAATAATAATAAGCCCAGATGTATCCTTGTCTAGCCTATGAACTATTCCAGGTCTAAAGGGTTCGTAAATTTCTGAAAGTTTATCAAGTTTGCAAAGCAATCTGTTTACAAGCGTATTTTCTCTTACCGTCTCTGTTGGGTGAACTATTAGGTCAGATGGTTTATTTAAAACAGCAAGATAGTCATCTTCGTAAATTATATCTATGTCCTTGTCTTCAGCATCAATTTTACCCATCTCTTCCGTTGGAAGTAAAATTTTAATAATGTCATTTGACTTAACATTGTATGATGGCTTTATAGCTCTTCCATTTACAAGGACCTCTTTAGATGTAATAAGTTTTTTTACAAAGTTTCTAGTGTAATCTTCTAAATAATCTGTAATGTATTTATCAATTCTTATTCCATCTTCTTTTGCAATTATTTCTAGTTCTTTCATATATTTTCAATCTGCCAATCTATTGGTTCTAAGTTGTGGGATATTAAAAATTCATTAGTCTTTGAAAAGGGCTTACTTCCAAAAAAACCTCTATAAGCTGAAAGAGGTGATGGATGTGGAGATTGTATTACATAATGAATTTTTTGATTAATAAACTGCTTTTTTGATATAGCATGACTACCCCAAAGTATAAATACTATTGGCTCTTTTCTACTCCCTAGTATTTCTATAATCTTGTCAGTTAAAATTTGCCATCCAATATCCTTATGCGAATTTGCTTGACCCCTTCTAACTGTAAGAGTGGTGTTTAGAAGCAATACTCCTTGATTCACCCACTTCATTAAGTAGCCGTTGTTTGGAATATAACCTCCCACATCATCAACTATTTCTTTGTATATATTTCTAAGTGACGGTGGAATCATGACTCCTGGCAAAACTGAAAAGCTATGCCCATGGGCTTGTCCAACTCCATGATAAGGATCTTGTCCAATTATAACCACCTTTACATCTTCGTAGCTAACTTTTTTTAACGCATCAAAAATAAGATACATATCTGGAAATATTTCATAATTTTTATATTCGTTTATTAAAATCTTCCGAAGTTTTTGATAATACTCTTTTTGGAATTCATCTTTTAAAAGTTCATCCCAACTATTATTAAACTCTATCATTGTAACTCCTCAAAGTCATTTGTTTTCATAAAGGCAATTATAAGTAAAAATGTTCCACAAACCACTGCAATATCAGCTACATTAAATACAGGGAATTCGTAACCATTTGGAAATGTTACGGATATAAAGTCTATTACGAAATGTCTAAAAACTCGGTCTATTAAATTTCCTATAGCTCCTCCGATTATTAATGAAATAGAAAGTTTTGATATTGTTGCCATGCTTTTTTGCCCTTTATAAAGATAGTAGCACATAGCCATAATTATAAGAAATGTAAAGAAAAGAAGGATTATTTTTTTGCCCTGGAGAATTCCAAAAGCAGCTCCCCTATTCTCCACATAGACCAGGCTTAAGAAGTTGTCTATTAATTTAATTGAACCTTTTTTAAGTCCTATTGCTAAATATTTTGTAATTTGGTCTAAAATAATTACTGCTAAAATAATTACTAATGTCACAATTTTCTCCTAAATGTATTTTAAGTATTCTACAACATAGTTGTCTTTCTTTGTCCGTGATAAAGGCTCTAAAAATCTGAATCTGCCATAGCCTCTTATGGAAATAACAGAAAAGTCCTCAACTAGTTGGTGTGTAGATTTTTCTTCAACATAGTTCAGTTTTACTTCGCCCCTAGTTATTTTGTCACTGGATTTTTTTCTTGAAGATTTCATTAACCCTGAACAAATTGTATCAAGTCTAAGTGATGACACAACCATGGTTTCTTTTACATAGTTTTGCTCCACCTCTTTGAAGTCAAAGTCAGATATTTCTTCAATGGAAATATTTTGATTACGAACCTTAAAGAAATTACTCAGTATATAGTTTTCAATAGTGTTTCTAATGAATAATACTACATTAGTCTTTGTGAAAAGAATATCTCCAACCTTGCTCCTATTTATGCCTAAAGATAAAAGTGAACCTAAAACATCACGGTGATTTATATCTTCATCAGGTATTTTAAAGGACAAAGCCTTTATATACTCTTCAGGATCCGGCTCAAAATACTCTCCAAAAAGGATAATAACATTACGCTCACATTCCTTTAAGCTCGGATACACAAGGTAGAGGTCAAAGCCAAATGTATTCATAAGTGATATAGCATACTTTATCTCTATCGGTGTCATAAAGTCGGTGCAGTATGGAAAACTTTTTTCCATAACCACAAATAGACTATCATAAAAACTTTTGATAGTCTGCTTTGTCTCCAGGTCCGTAATATGACCTAATATTTTGTCTAATTCCTTAGACATTATAATTGATAAAATCCTTTACTAGCGATTTGATCTTTTAACTTGCCGTCTATTTCAAGTTCTTTTGGAGCTATTACAAATATATCCTTACTAACTTTTTGTATTTTGCCGTCAAGTGCATAAATTCCACCGCTAACAAAGTCAAATGTCTTTCTCTTAATATCTATGTCCAACATCTCCAAGTTAAGCACTACAACATTTTTAGATAATATATCATCTAAAACTGGAGGTGCATCTTCATATGAAATTGGTTCATGTATTAAGATTTTCACTCTGTCTGATGAGTAATTGTCATTAAATGGAACTACATTATTTTTCTTATATCTGCTTGAAGTAGATACAGGTTCACTGTACTCTTCTTTAATTTCAGGTTCATCGTGATCCCTTACATCGTCGTAATAATCTTCGTCTAAATAATCTCTTTCATAATACTCATCGTCATCATATTCGTCTTCCAATCCTAAAAGACTTTTAAATTTATCAAATTTGCCCATAGCTCCTCCTAAACATAAACTCTTTTTCCAAATATATCTGTTCCAATCCTAACCATGTTAGATCCTTCTTCCACAGCGACTTTATAGTCGTGGCTCATACCCATGGACAGGTATTTCATTTCAATATTTTTAAAATCCCTAACATTAAGTTCGTTAAAAAGTTCTTTCATTTGTCTAAATAATGGTCGTACCTCTTCTGCATCTTCATAAAAAGGTGCAATCATCATTAGCCCCTTAACTTTTATATATTTTGAACCTTCTATTGAAGTTAATAACTCCTCTAAGTCTTCTAAATAAATTCCAGATTTTGATTCTTCCTTAGCCAGATTAACTTGGATTAGACAGTTGAATATAAAGTCTTCGCTCTTACCTCTTTTTTCCATCTCTTTGATTAAAGATTTTCTGTCTAGTGAGTGAATTAACTTCGCTGTATTAACTAAATATTTTACCTTATTACTTTGTAAATACCCAATCATATGAAAGTTAATATCTTCTAAATTATTTAATGAACTTTCTTTTTTTGTAAGTTCCTGAACTTTATTCTCTCCAAAGTCATGTTGCCCATGTTCATAGGCTTCTAAAACTTTTTCTTCGTCGACAGTTTTAGAAACCGCGATTAAAGTTATATCATAGTCCAGTCCCTTTTCTTTTTTTATTATATCAATATTATTTTTAATATTATCTAAGTTTTCAGCAATACTCAAAAAATCACCTATTCTAATAATTCATTGTCTTTAACCAATTTAGGGTGGAGTAATACTTCATCATACAAGTCTAATGTTTTATAGTTCTTTCCACCAAATGTAATCATACCATCTTTTCCGATAGAAACAAAGGTATTCTTTCCATCTTCACTAATAATCTTAACAGCTTTGAACTCTACAATACCTGACGGATTTTTTACAAAGGCACCCCATAGTTCGTCTTTTTTTACAAGACTTGATGTTGGAATTAAAAAGGCCTTCTCTTCATCTTTGACTAATTTAAAATCTAAAAATCTAGTATTTTCTATTAAATTAAAGCCTTGATCAAATTTAATTAAAAATTTAGCGCTTTTGCCATCATCAAATAATTCTGATACTTCTCCTTCTAAGTATTCCTTTTCTATTTTTATTTTTATTCTATCTCCAACTTCAGATTTCCCATTTAACTTTGAATTTGGAACTTTAAAATATAAGTAGAAAAAGTTATTATTAACTATTTTAGAACCACCAATAGCTTTAGTTTTATATTTACTAGAAGGTATTTTGAATTCAAAGTTTTCTAAATCTATTTCGTATGGATCTAAAATATCCTCGTAGCCATCAACCTTATTTATAAGTACTCCAGACACTGAAACTTTTAAATTTTCACCATTTTTACTTAAAACTTCTGAAGCAACATTGTACTTGTTCTTTAAATAATTAAGCTCTTCTCTATTTTTATTAATATTGTTATAGTCTATTTCCTTTAAATTCTTTAGACTCTCAAGCTCATTATTTTTAACCTTTTCATAAATATAATCAGAAGTAATAGCTACAGCGCTTTTATTTTCGTCCTTGTCGTCTTTAGTATCTTCTTTTTGTCTCTTCTTATGATATATATCTTCAATTTTATTAAGTTTTTCAGCTTGTTTTTTTGCATACTCAAGATTTAAGTCTAAATTATTTTTAAAACCATTAATAGATCCTATGTTAGAATTAGCAGAAATCTTATCCATCACATCTTTATCGGTGTTTAGAGTTTCACCATATGATATTAAATATTCTTCTCTTATTACGGGTCCTTTAAGATTTAAAGTGCTTTCATAATTATCTATACTACTTAGTTCTAAGGTTTTAGATTTAAATTGTTTTGAATATACATTTCTTGCAATAACTAAAATAAGCAATAATAATATCAAAATCTGTGGGGTAATCTTAAATTTTCTCTTTCGTCTTGTTATTTTCATAATACCCTTCTCATTTCTTACATTATTGTTTATTATATCAAAATAAAGAGCAAAAAAACGATAACTTCAAATTATATCTGTACAAAACCAACTTTTCTATACACTTTTCTTAAGGTTTTATTTGCTAAATAACTTGCTTTTGAAGCTCCCTTTGCCATTACTTCTTCAAGATATGCCTTGTCATTTATAAGTCTATTATATTCTTCTTGAATTGGTCTTAAACTTTCGATTATTAGCTCTGCTAAATCGTTTTTAAATGGTCCATAGCTTTCACCTTCATACTGTTTTACAATATCTTCCACAGGTTTGTTTGAAAAAGCTTGGTAAATATTTATAAGATTTTTTAAACCTGGTTGGTCGTCGCTATAACAGAAGTTTGCGTCTGAGTCGGTAACTGCTCTCTTGATTTTTCTTTCAATAGTTTTTGGATCATCCAACATTAAGATATAGCTATTTTCGTCTTCACTTGACTTGGACATCTTAACATTTGGGTCCTTTAAACTATATATCTTTCCTGTTTCCTTTCTAATTAAGTTATCTGGTACTTTAAAAGTATCTGAATACTTGCTATTAAATCTTATGGCAAGATCCCTTGCAAGTTCCAAATGTTGTCTTTGATCTTCCCCAACTGGAACGAAATCTGTTTGGTATAGTAAAATATCCGCTGCCATAAGCACAGGATAGGTAAAAAGTGCCGCATTTAAGTTTTCTTCTGATTTTTTTGCCTTGTCTTTGAACTGAGTCATTCTACTTAATTGCCCCATATATGAAATAGAGCTAAGTACCCAGCTAAGTTCAAGATGCTGTGGCACATGGGACTGTACAAATATAGTTGACTTTTCTGGGTCAACATTACAAGCCATGTATAGTGCAAGGACTTCATATGTCCTTCTTCTTAAATCCTTTGCAACTTGTGGAACTGTAATCGAGTGTAAGTCCGCTATTGCATATATACATTCATAATCTTCTTGTAGCCTAGAAAAATTTTGTATTGCTCCTAAATAATTTCCTATTGTTAAACTACCGGAGGGTTGAACTCCGCTTAAAACTACTTTCTTATTCATAATTCCTCCAAAACATTAATTACTTACATTGTATAATATATCGTTGAAAAGTAAAAATAGAGACATGTGACAAATCTTTATCTCTACTTTTATTTTATGCTTTAAAAATTTCTTATTCATTAAGCTCCAAGTTAGGATAAACTTTTAAGTCTAGCTCTGACACTTTGCCATTAATATAATTATAATAAGCTGCTGAACCAATCATTGCAGCATTGTCTGTGCAAAATATATTCGTTGGATAAAAAAGCTTCACTCCAATCTTGTCGCATTCTTTTTGAAGTTTTTCCTTAAGTTCAGAGTTTGCCGCAACCCCTCCAGAGATAATAAATTTTTTCATATTATATTCTTTAATCATTCGTACTGACTTTGTAACAAGAACATCTAGAACAGCTTCTTGAAAACTTGCAGCAACATCATTTATATCAATCTCTTCATTTTTTTGATTCTTTTGATTCAAATAATTAAGCACAGCAGTCTTAAGTCCGCTATAGCTAAAGTCATAGGAGTTGTCATCAATAAGAGGTCTTGGAAATTCGATTGCATGTCTATCTCCAAGCTTTGCTCTCTTATCAATTTCTGGTCCTCCAGGGTATGGAAGTCCAAGAGCTCTTGCAATCTTGTCGAAACACTCTCCAGCAGCGTCGTCTTTTGTTCGTCCAATTATTTCTGTATTGTTATAGTCTTCAATATTTACTAAATAAGTATGTCCACCGGAAACCACAAGACCTCCAAAAGGGGGTTTTAAATCTTTGTGCACCAAGTAATTAGCACATATATGACCTTCCATGTGATTCACTCCAACAAGTGGTATATCTAAGGCCATTGAAAGTGCCTTTGCAGAGGATATCCCCACAAGTAGCGCTCCTATTAGTCCCGGCCCCTTTGTGCATGCGACAACATCTATATCTGAAAATTCTAATTCTGCCTCTTCTAGAGCTGCTTTAATGATATGGTTTATACTTTCTAGATGCATTCTACTGGCAATTTCCGGTACAACACCACCAAACACTCTATGGGTAGAAATTTGTGACGAAATTATATTTGAAAGTACATTTCTTCCATCCTCTACCACAGCAACGGAAGTTTCATCGCATGACGTTTCTATGGCTAAAATTTTTAAGTTCTTCTTCATCTATACTCAACCTCATTAATAATCCATCTTCCAATGGTTTCGAATAATATCCTTTTATTCTAGAAACTAATTTAAATCCATATTTCTCATAAAGACCTATTGCCCTATAATTGAACTCTCGAACCTCTAATGTAATAGTATCTACTTCATTTTTTCTGCAAATTTCAATTATCTCTTGCATTATAAAGCTTCCTATTCCCTTCCCCCGATAATTTGGTCTTACCGCAATATTGTAAACATCACATTCGTTCATTATAATCATAATTCCAAAATATGCTACTGGAGTATCTTTATCAAATACAATATAAAAATGATTACATGGGTTATTGATTAGGGTTTCAAAAGATTCGTATGCCCATGGAAAACTGAAAATTTCATTTTCCATTTCTGATACTAGAGCAATTTCTTTACGAGTTACTTTTTCTACTCTATACATTTTTATTTTCAAGATCCCTTTGAGCCTGTGACTTTCTAATGTATTCAGGTTTTAAATCTAAATAATCCTTTTTAGCTTCATCTTTATTCTCATAAGCTATTTTAGAAATATTAGACGCTATATTGGTGTTTAAATTTTCAATATATTCATGTCCTAATTCTGAAATATCATCTATAAAAACATCTACATCTCCAACAAAAAGATATTTTTCATTAGTGCTTTTTAATTTTTCAGCCAAGTCTTCAAAGTAGATTAAATCTTCACTTTCAATTCCTTCCAATCTTTTATCTTTCCATTGATATATTCCGTAGTAAACTCTTCCACCTCTTGCATCTATAATAGATACTATTTTTTCAGGAGAATACACTCCTCTTGCAATAGATTTTAAAGTAGAAACTCCAATTATGTCTTTATCAAACACCATTGCCAACGTCTTTGCCACTGTCATACCTATGCGAAGGCCTGTAAATGACCCAGGACCCTTTCCAACTGCATATAGGTCTATATCGTTGGTGGATAATCCAAGCTTGTCTAAAAGCTCTTTAATCATAGGTACAAGAGTTTCACTATGAGTTCTCTTTTGGTTTATATTAAATTCTCCAATTATCTTTCCATCTTCCATTATACTGCAAGAAGATATCATTCCAGATGTATCAATACTTAAAATTTTCATTATAATCTCTCTATTAATTTCTTTTCCTCTCTGTTATTTCCTAAAATACTAAACTCTCTTTCAGTGGTAGAAGTCTTATCAATGTGTATCTCAATAAGATTTCTCGGCAAATAACTCTTTGCCCTTTCCGCCCACTCAATAATTGTTATGCCATCAGGATAAAATAACAAGTCAATGTCTAATGTTTCCATTTCAATTTCATTTTCCATTCTATAAAGATCTAAATGATTAATTTCAAAGTCACCATAGTAGGTATTAACTAAAGAAAATGTTGGACTTGTAACATAGTCTAAAACTCCAAGTTGTTTTAGTAGATATTGAGTAAAAGTGGTTTTTCCTGCACCCATATCTCCAACTAATGAAATAACAGATCCTTTAGTTAAGCCTTTAGATAATTTCTTTGCAAATTCATTTGTATCTTCTAAACTTTTTGAATTAAATTTATACATATCGCTCCAATAAGAAAGGAATCGCTAAGCGATTCCTCTTTATGCCTTATTAATATATTTTGCAATCGGCTTTACTAGTGCCACAGCTACGACTGAATTGAGAAATCCCTTTATTATATTGAATGGGATTATAACAATAAGTAAAAATGTTGCTGAGTTCTTTACAAGCGGATTAATCTTTCCAAATGTCTTTGCATATACTGGTATATCCAATCCATATAGAGGAAAAATAAAGAAATAATTACTTATGGTTGCTACTGTTGCCATTGCTAAAACTCCAATAGTTAAAGCAAATGCAGAGTTTTTAGCTGTCTTATTTTTACTATATAGATATGAAGCTGTACATATCAATGCGCTTGAAACAATTAAGTTAGATAACTCTCCAATAAATCCCGTACTTGTTGATTGTACAATTAACTTTACTATCAACTTAATTATTATAACATAAAATCCTGCTAATGGCCCCATTGTGAATCCAGCTATAAGTGCTGGCACTTCTCCAAAGTCTATGTCCATAAATGGTGGGAACATAGGTAGTGGAAAGTGGAACGCAATCATCAAAATTCCTGATATAGCACCAAGTAGTGCTATTCTTACCAATTTTTTAATATTCATATCGTCCTCCTAATTAGGGGCATAAAAAAACCCCGTATTACTTCGGGGCTATAATAGCTATCTCTTCTTTCATCCAGACTATACTGTCGGTTTTGGAATTTCACCAAATCGGCCTAAATGGCTCGCGGACTATAACCGCCGGTGAGGAATTACACCTCGCCCTGAAGATACTTTTATTATATCACAATAGCATACAAAAACAAATTAATTTAATGGTACAATATAGTTGAGGTGATTATATGAATAAATACGTAAATGGACTTATGGACTTTATAGATAATAGCCCTTCCGTTTATCATGTTAATAAAAATATTAGAAAAAAACTTGAAGAAAATGGTTTTAAAGAACTTTTAAGATCTGAAAAATGGAAATTAAAAGATAATGAAAAGTATTTTATCAGCAATGGAGATTCTGCAATTATTGCATTTACTGTCAATGACATTAAAAAGTTTACACACTTTAACATTGTCGGCTCACATAGCGACTCCCCTACTTTTAGAATAAAACCAAATCCAGTTATGGTCGAAAAGGAAAAGTATATTAAACTAAACACAGAAGTTTATGGTGGACCAATCTTAAGTACATGGTTTGATAGAAGCCTTTCAATTGCCGGAAGAGTTTCTGTTGTTGAAAATAAAAAAATAATTTCAAAACTTATAGACTTTGAAAAACCTGTTACTACAATTCCAAACTTAGCAATCCATATGAATAGAGAAATAAATAAGGGTTACACTTACAATCCTCAAAAGGATACTTTACCAATACTTGGAATGTTGTCTTCAAATTTAGAAAAAGATGACCTATTAATAAATTTGATTTCTGAAAGATTAAATGTTAAAAAAGAAGATATTCTAGATTTTGATTTGTTTTTATATGACACAGAAAAAGGAAAGTACATCGGAATAGACGAGGAGTTTTATAGCATTGGACGAATAGATAACCTTGGTATGGCCTACTCTTCAATTGAAGCACTAATCTCTTCAAAGTCAAAGACTGGAATTAATGTTGTATTAGTTTCAAATCACGAAGAGATTGGGTCAATGACAAAAGAAGGTGCCGATTCTCCTTTCTTAAGGGATGTGTTACAAAGAATTGTCTACACAACTGGAGGTGACTTTGAAGATTTTGATATAGCAATCGACAAATCATTTATGATTTCTGCCGACCAAGCACATGCCTTTCATCCAAATTACGTTGAAAAGAACGACCCAACTAATTTTCCAATCATAAACGAAGGACCATGTATAAAAATGGCTGCTAGAATGAGTTACACTTCAGATAGCGTTTCAGCCTCATTTATAAATAAGTTATCTAGAGACATAGATGTTCCTGTACAATACTTTGTAAATCGTTCAGATATGCCTGGTGGATCAACAATCGGTCCAATTAACTCATCACATCTAAATATTAAATCTATTGATATGGGATGCCCTATACTTGGAATGCATTCAGTTAGGGAACTTGGAGGATCAAAAGATCAAGAATATATCCATTTGTTATTCGAAAAATTCTTTGAAGATATAGCACTATAAAAAATAGGAGATGTTGTTTCTAACAACATCTCCTTTTATTTTGTAAATTTAAATACTATTTTAAACTCTTTTCTTTTGCTTGAACAATTTGATCCATTAATAATGTTGAAGTAATCTTTCCAACTCCTCCAAGTCTTGGAGTGATACCTTTTACAAAGTCCTTTAGGTCTTCGAAGTCAGCATCCCCAGAAAGTTTACCATCTTCTCCCATGGAAACTCCAACGTCAATTACAATTGAATCTTCTGTTAAGAAGTCTCTTGTTAAGCTCTTTGCTCTTCCTGTTGCTGTAACTACAACATCTGCTTCTTTAAGAATCTTCTTCAAGTCCTTAGTTCTTGAGTGACAAATAATAGGTGTTCCATTTTTACCTAAAACCATCATTGCCATAGGCTTTCCAAGAACCATCGATCTATTTACTATTGCAACATTTTTTCCTTCAAGGTCAATATCGTAGTATTCCAAAATTTTCATTGAAGCATATGGTGTTGCAGGTTGGAAAGAAGAAAAGTCCCCTTGAAAAATTTTCGCAAGGTTTGTTGGTGTCATACAGTCAACGTCTTTCTTCCAGCAAACTGTTTGTTGAATAACTTCATCATCAATGTGTTTAGGAAGTGGTCTAAAGATAATCATTCCAGTTACAGAATCGTCATTATTAAGCTTTTCGATTTCACCCTTTAATTCTTCTGTGGTAATAGATTCATCCAATAGCACTCTTTGTATGTCTATCTTATAATTTTCGCCCTTTTTTATTAAACTCTTTTCATAAGAGATGTCATTTGGGTTTTCGCCAACTCTTACGATGGCAAGTTTTGGAACATGATTTTCTTCTCTTAGTTTTTCCACTCTTGAAATAATATTTTCTTCAAGTTTTACTGCTAAATCATTTGATGTTAAAATTCTTTCCATTATTTGTCCTCCATATAAATTCTATTTGTTTTAAGTGTTTCAGTATCGAATATTACATACCCTTTTTTATCATTAAATCTTGGATAACTTGGACTACCTGGATTTAAAAACAATATATTGTCAGAAACTTCTTTTAAATAAACATGTGTATGTCCGAACAAAACCACTTGAGCTCCTGCAGCCTTAGCCCTAAACATAAGATTGGTCAATCCCGAATAAACATTGTATTTATGTCCATGAGTTATAAAAAAGTCTATCCCACCTATGTTTATAAGCAGCTCAGATGGCTCATCAGTTGCAACATAATCATTATTTCCTCTAACCACATATATGGGTTTATTGGTTATCTCTCCTATGTCTTTTCCGTCATCGGAGTAATCTCCCAAGTGAATAATAACATCCACATTATTTTCTAAAAGACTATTTGCAACATCTTTATAACTTCCATGGGTATCACTTACTATTCCTATCTTCATCTAAAATCCTCACCAATAATTCATTAAGTTTATTTAAGGCCCTAGCTCTATGGCTATATTTATTTTTTTCCTCCATGGACAATTGGCCAAAGGTCTTTTGTTCTCCTTTTGGTATAAAAATACTATCGTATCCAAATCCTTTTGTGCCCATTTCCTCTGAGGATATATCTCCCTCACAAATGCCACTTACTGAATACCCTTTTCCATTATCATCTATAAGATAAAGCACCGTTTCAAAAAAAGCAAATCTATCTTCTTTGCCTTCAAGTTCTTTTAGCATCTTTACTCTATTATCTTTTTCTGTTGGATTTTCTCCTGCATATCTTGCAGTTCTAACTCCAGGCTCATTATTTAATGCTCTAACGAAAAGTCCAGTGTCATCAGCAAGAGTTGCTTTTTTTACTTTGTTATAAATATATTCTGCCTTTATTTTGGCATTTCCTTCCAGAGTAGGGGCATTTTCTTCTACTTCGTCCATGGATATATAATCATTCACACCAATAACCTTTATACCCAAATGTCCTAGCATTTCACCTATTTCTTCAATTTTTCCTTTATTATGAGATGCAACTATTAAATCTTTCATTAAATTTTCTCTCTAATAAGTTCATTAAATTTTTGAGGATTTCCCTTGCCTTTAGATGCTTTCATGCATTGTCCTACTAAGAATCCAAAAGCTCTGTCCTTGCCGTTTTTTATGTCTTCAATAGATTGAGGATTTTCTGAAAGTACCTTGTCCACTATTTCTTCCAATAATCCATCATCATTTAATTGAATTAGTCCATTTTCTTTAACATATTCTTCAGGGTCAAAGTTTTCTTCAAATAGTTTTCTCAATACTTTCTTTCCTGTATTGTTATTAATTTTCTTTTCTTTAACTAAAATCAAAAGCTTTGAGAAGTTTTCGCTGGACATCTTAACATCTTCAAATTCAATTTCAGCTTCATTAACCCTTCTTAATACGTCAGATAGCAACCAATTGCTTGTTAATACTGGGTCATTTGTTAATTTAGCGGATTTTTCAAAATAATTTGAAAGGGCAATACTTCTTGAAAGTATATCGGAATCATATTCTGGCAATTTGTAATCTTCTATAAATCTCTTCATCTTTTGTTGTGGAAGTTCAGGAAGTTTTGATTTTACTCGTTCAATAAAATCGTCTTTTAAATTAGTTCTTGGTATATCTCCCTCAACTGAAAATCTGTAATCATTACCAGTTTCTTTCTTTCTCATAGGAATTGTTGAAGAGCTTGCATCGTCCCATCTTCTTGTTTCCTTAAAGCCTGTTTTTCCATTAGAGGCCATTTCTCTATGTCTTTTTTCTTCATATTCAATAGCTTTTTCAACAGCCTTAAATGAGTTTAGGTTCTTTATCTCTGAAATTGCAGTTTTAAAACTTCCGTCTTCAGCAAAAACATTTATATTAACGTCGCATCTTAAAGAACCTTGTTCCATCTTAACGTCTGATATATCCAAAAATCTTAATGTCTCTCTAAGATTAGTTAAAAATTGTCTAGCTTGGTCCCCAGAACTCATATCTGGTTTTGAAACTATTTCAATTAGAGGCACACCCGCTCTATTATAATCCATAAGAGTGCTTCCCTCTTCATTGTGAATAGACTTTCCAGTATCTTCTTCTATGTGTATTCTTTCAAGTCTAATCTTTTTAGTTTCATCTCCATCTTTTATTTCAATGTATCCACCTGTGCAAAGTGGCTCATCTTGTTGAGTTATTTGATATCCCTTTGTTAAATCTGGATAAAAATATTTTTTTCTATCCATTTTAAAACTTTGATGAATATCACAGTTAAAAGCAAGTCCTGCCATTGTCGCATACTCTACAGCTTTTTTATTCATCACAGGTAAAGCTCCTGGATGTCCTAAGCATATTGGGCAAACTGCAGTGTTAGGAGCAAGGCCAAATTCATTTTTGCAGCTACAGAACATCTTGCTGTCCGTGCTTAACTCAACATGTATTTCAAGTCCAATAAGAGTTTTATAATTCATTTGCAATACTCCTCTCTAATGAACATGCACTGTTTAACATTTTTTCATCATCATATCTCTTTCCTATTAGTTGTAAAGATCCAGAGATTCCTTTCCTTATAGGAATTGATATACTACATAGTCCACATAGGTTTACAGGAACGTTAAATGTTCCACTGTCATACATAGATAGTGGATCATCTGCTCTGTCTCCAAGTTTCCATGGTAGGTTTGTAGCAGTTGGAGTTATTATGAAATCAACTTCTTCAAATTTGCTTTCAAACTCTATTGCCATTAACTTTCTAACTTTTTCAGCTTGAATATATACTTCTTGATTGGAATCGGAAGCTAAAAACATAGTTCCAAGGGCAATTCTTCTTTGAACTTCTTCTCCAAGAGCTTCTGATCTTGTGTTAGTGTAAAGTTCTCTTGTATCTTCATAGTTATCAGTTAAATATCCATATCTGATACCGTCAAATCTAGACATATTACTGCTAACTTCACTGGCTGTTATAACTGAATAAATAGAAGTTGAGTACTTTAGGTATTCAAAATCTAGATTAACTAATTTTGCTCCCATTCTTTCTAACAACTCAAGTCCTCTTTTGTAGTCCTCTTGTACAACTGGATCTATTTCAAAAGGAGTTAAATCTATTACTCCTACTTTCTTGTCTTTTAAATCATAATTTTCATCCAATTTAAAGTCTATCTTTTCTTTCAATGTAGATGTCATATCCATCTTGTCATTTCCACCAATGACATTAACAATATCCACTATATCTGCAACGCTTTTACCAAGAATTCCCACTTGGTCCAATGTATTTGCCATGGATACAACTCCAGATCTTGAAATAGTTCCATAGCTTGGCATATATCCCATTACATTACAATATTGAGCCGGTTGTCTTGAAGAGCCACCTGTATCAGAACCAATTGAAACATACACTAAGTCCGCTGCAACTGACGCTGCTGAACCAGATGAAGAACCTCCAGGAACAAGTGTTGGGTCTACAGGGTTTTTTGTAGGGCCAAAGTAAGATGTCTCTGAGGAACTTCCCATTGCAAATTCATCCATGTTTACTTTACCTAAAATAACTGCATCTTCTTCTACAAGTTTTTTTACTAGAGTTGCATCAAAAATAGGCATAAAGTTTTCCAAAAATTTGGATCCACAAGTCATTCTTAGTCCCTTATATGAAACATTGTCCTTTAAAGTTATAGGAACCCCAAATAACTTCCCTTTATCTTTCTTATTCTCTAGCTTTTCAATTTGTCTTATAACATCATCTTTATCAAAAGTAATAAATATATTAAGGTCTTTTGAATCTTCAATTCTCTTAAATAGCTCATCATAATAGCCTTTTAAACTCAATTCATTACTTACAAATTTTTCTCTTAAATTTCTTATATTCATTATTCAATTACCTTTTTCAATCTAAAATATCCATACTCTCTGTCTTTTGCATTCAAAAGTGCATCTTCTCTGTCGATACTTTCAGTAACTATATCTTCTCTCAAAATGCTTTCATGATTTTCTACAATTTCAAGCATATCAATATCTTTTGTGTACACCTCTAAGATTACACGCGAAAAATCTAATACTGTATTAAATTTTTCTTCCATCTTATCCAGGTCTTCATCTTTGATATTCAAATGAGCTATTTCATATATTCTTTTTACTTCTTCTTTGTCTATCATACAATCTCCTGTCTCAAATTAGAAATCTACTTCCCTATCTTATTCTCTCTACCATAGTAGAATAAATACTGTTGTGCAAATCCACCATAGTCACCGAAAATATCCTTTGCCAATATACCTATATTTTTCTTAGAAGTTTCATGACCAATATATAAACTCTCCATAACCCGCTTGATCCAAACATCTACTGGAAAAGTTTCTCCTTTGCCATATGCAAATAACATTATGCATGAAGCTACCTTAGGCCCTACTCCTGGAAATTTTATAAGTTCATCATAAAGCTTAGAAGAGTCATAATTTTTAGACTCTTCTAAATTAAATTCTCCAGAGCAAATCATTTGAGAAGTTTCTATAATTCTCTTATCCCTAAATCCAACTCTGCAAATCTCTCTCATATCTTCTACTCTAGCTTTAGATAAGTTTTCAAAGGTTGGAAAACTATAGTAAGTTTTACCCCTATATTCGCCAATTTTTTGTCCATATTCTCTGCTTATAATATCAATTGATTTTTTTATTCTCGGTATCTGATTGTTTGCAGAAATTATAAATGAAATAATAGTTTCAAAATGGTCTTGGTTGAGAATTCTTATGCCATATCCAAAGTCCATTGCCTCTCGCATGGTTTCGTTGTTTGATAGTTTCTCTTTAATTTCATCGTAATCTCTATTTAAATCAAAGTAATCTATCCAGATATTATTAAAGTCTTCTTCTGTAACATTGTCTAAAGTTATAATATCATCTTCTTTAGATACATTAATAACTCTTCCAAATGCAACATTTGTATAAGATCCATCATCATTACTTTCCCAACGAAAGGCCTGACCACATTCAAAAATATGTTTTGGATTAAAAGAGCGATTTCTAAATATTATTTTATTGTCTTTTGCTATATACTCCATTTTTATCCTTATTTAAACCCAGCCTCTATACTTCATCGCTTCACTAATACGAATTAAAGAATAGACATACGTTGCCTGCCTAAATGTAAGATTTTTTTCATCTTTAATCTTCCAGATATTTTCAAAAGCTTCGTTCATTGAAGGCTCAAGCCTATTAAATACTTCAGCTTCATTCCAATAGTATCCATATTGGTTTTGAACCCATTCATAATAAGATACTGTAACACCACCGGAGTTTGCCAATATATCAGGAACTACAGTTATACATCTTTTCTTTAATATTTCATCAGCAGAAGAAGTAACCGGTCCATTAGCACCTTCAACTATAACTTTAATATCTATTTTTTCTGCTATTTCTTCATTAACTGAGTTTTCTAAAGCTGCCGGGATTAAAATATCTGCTTTTAAGCTCCAAAATTCTTCAGCGCTTATTCTATTTGCACCATCAAAGTTAACTAGAGAATTATTTTGCTCTTTGAATTTAGATAGTTTTTCATAGGAAATTCCATTTTTATTATAAAGCCCATATTCTCCTATTTCCTTATCCCACTCTAATAGTCCAATAACTTTAAAACCCATATCTGCTAAAAACTTAAATGTATATGAGCCAACATTTCCAAAACCTTGTATAATTACAGAAGTGTCACTTAGCTTTAAACCTAGTTTGTGGCAAATATTTCTTGTTATATACGTAACACCAAGTCCTGTAGCTTCAGTTCTTCCCTTTGAACCTCCCAAAACAATTGGCTTTCCTGTAAAAGTTCCTAGGCGATTATGGCCTGTTAACTTTATATACTCATCCAACATCCATCCCATTACTTTTCCATTTGTATTAACATCGGGAGCTGGTATATCAATATCATCACCAAGGTATTTGTAAATAGCTCTTATATATCCTCTGGAAAGTTCTTCAAGTTCTCTTTCTGAGAGCTCAGATGGATCAACCTTGATTCCACCTTTACCTCCTCCATATGGCAAATTCATAACACCACATTTAAAACTCATCCACATGGATAGAGCCTTCACTTCGTCCATTGTTACATTCGGATGAAATCTTACTCCACCTTTTCCTGGTCCAACCGCTGTGTTGTGACAGGATCTATATCCTGTAAACACCTTAACATCTCCATTATCCATCTTAACAGGTATTGACACCTCAATAACCCTTTGAGGATTTTTTAAAATTTCATAAACATTTTTGTCTATATCGCCAAGTTCACAAGCTGACTTTAGTTGTAGTCTGGCGTTTTCTATGGGATTCATGTTTTCCATATATACCTTCTTACTTTTCTTTTTGTTTTACATATTCAATTACTTCATCTACGTCAAAAGAAATTTTATCTTCGTCTATAAGATGGAAGCATGGTATTCCAACTAATTTTTGTTCCTTTACCTTATCAAATTCTTCTCTGCTATCTCTAAGGGCAAGAAATTCTTTTAATCTTACAATAGATCTCATAATATCTCTGTAATTATGTTTTATTCCATTTTCCTTAAGCTTATCTGAAGCAGGTTTACACATAGGGCATTCGCTGCCACCATATACAACTATCTCCATTAAAACTCTATCCTTTCAGCAATAAAGTCAATTAAGTCGTCAATCTTAACTCTCTCTTGCTCCATACTATCTCTATGTCTAACAGTTACAGTTTCATCTTCTAGAGTATCAAAATCAACTGTGATGCAGAAAGGTGTTCCCGCTTCGTCCTGTCTTCTATATCTCTTACCTATTGATCCTGAAACGTCTGTGTCAACATTAAACACTCTAGATAACTTTTTATAAACTTCGTCACTCTTATCAGTTAATTTTTTAGTAAGAGGAAGTACCGCAGCCTTATATGGTGCCAGTGCTGGATGAAGTTTTAACAGATTTCTTGTTGTTCCGTCTTCAAGAGTTTCAACTTCATATGCGTTGCAAAGGAAAGTTAAGAACATTCTATCAACACCTACTGAAGGTTCTACGCAATATGGAACATATTTTTCATTTGTAATAGGATCTGTGTATACAAAATCCGCATTAACTGAATTAATATGTTGATTTAGGTCGTAGTCTGTTCTGTCCGCAATTCCCCAAAGTTCTCCCCATCCAAATGGGAATTTGTATTCGATATCTGTTGTAGCAACACTATAGAAAGACAATTCTTCTTTGCTGTGATCCCTAAGTCTAAGTCTATCTTCTTCCACTCCTAGGTCCACAAGGAAATCGTAGCAGTACTTTCTCCAGAAGTTAAACCATTCTAAATCTTCTCCTGGTTTACAGAAAAATTCTAGTTCCATTTGTTCGAACTCTCTTGTTCTAAAGACAAAGTTTCCTGGTGTAATTTCATTTCTAAATGACTTACCAATTTGCGCAATTCCAAAAGGAACTTTTTTTCTAGATGTTCTTTGAACATTTCTAAAGTTAACAAAGATACCTTGTGCAGTTTCTGGTCTTAAATAGATTTCAGAAGTTGAATCCTCAGTAACACCTTGGAATGTTTTAAACATTAAGTTAAATTTACGAACATCAGTGTAATCAAACTTACCACATTTAGGACAAGCAATATGTTCTTTGTGTAAAATCTCCATTAGTTCGTCATTTGACATTCCATCAAGACCCGTTAACTCTTCTCCCTTTTCATCTAGGTAGTAGTCCTCTATTAGCTTGTCAACTCTAAATCTTGACTTACAAGCTTTACAGTCTATAAGAGGGTCAGAAAATCCACCAACATGACCTGATGCAACCCAAACGTCAGGATTCATAAGTATTGCTGCGTCAATGCCAACATTATACTCTTTTTCTTGTACGAACTTTTTCCACCATGCTTTTTTTACATTGTTCTTTAATTCAACTCCAAGTGGACCATAGTCCCAAGTATTTGATAATCCACCATATATTTCTGATCCTGGAAAAACATATCCTCTCATCTTTGCTAATGAGACAATTTCTTCCATTGTAATATCCTTTTTCATAATTCCTCCTTATTTAATAAAAAAACTTCCGACTCTAGCCTAAGCTAGGGACGAAAGTTATCCGCGGTTCCACCCTAATTACGGCCATTGCCGTCTCTTAAAGTTAAGGCTCCAAGACTCCCCACATTTAAGTTTTGCTAATTTCCACCAAACATTAGCTCTCTTTAAAAAACTTTAGATGCTTTTTTCTCTTCACGGCCCTATTAAATTTTAAAATCAAGGATTATTTGATGAGTAAATCTCCAAAATTTATTCTTGTTTTAATTCTTTTCTATCTTCGTCTAAGTCAGATAAAATATCTTTTAGCTTGTCTTGTGTAGTAGCTAATAACTCATCAACATAAGTCATAGATTCGTTCTTTAAAATTAAAGCATTCTTTTCCGCTTTTGTTACAATATCTTCTGCATATTTGTTAGCACTCTTTGTAACTTCGTGTTCGCTAATCATATTATTAAAAGTTTCTTTTGCGTCATTAATAATCTTGTCAGCTTGTCTTCCTGCATCGTTTCTTATCTCTTCAGCATCTCTTTCAGCTTCTGCTAAAATTTTATCCTTTTCTTCATTTACCCATTGAGCTTGTTTAATTTCTCCAGGTAGTCCTTGTCTAATTTGTTGTAATAGATGAAGAACGTCATCTGCATCTACTAAAACTTTCTTTGAAAAAGGAACTGTTGATGCGTCATCTAAAAGATCTTCTATCTCTTCGATAATTTGATTTACATCCATACAAATACCTCCAATTTATAATTCTGTTCCAATTATATAATAAAACCTTGACATATACAAGAATTTAACTGTATAAAATTTCATTACTTAAGATTATTTAACATTTCATAAGCCAGGCTTGGCACAAGTTTTTTATAATCTCCATTATAATGAAATATTTCTTTTACTAGTGAAGAACTTACATGTGAATATATTGGACTTGAAACCATAAAATAAGTTTCAATTTCATCATTCATAGATTTGTTTGCAAGGGCCATTTGAACTTCTGTCTCATAATCTGAAATCATCCTCAGTCCTCTAAGAATATTGTAAACATCTAGCTCTTTGCAAAGTTCTATAAGAAGGCCCCCAAATATAACTACTTCCACATTTGGAATTTCTTTACATGCATCTTCAATGATTTTTTTTCTATCGTATACGTCAAATATATAATTCTTATTTACATTGTTTAATATGGCTACATAAACCTTGTCAAATTTTTTTGCAGCCCTGGCAATAATATCTAAATGCCCTAAAGTTATTGGGTCAAAACTTCCTGGATAAATTACTTTCATTCTACTCTCCACCTAAAAAATAGATAATCTTCTTTCCATACTCTTTGGTTTTTATTATATCATAGCCATTAATTTCTAATCTTTGCTCCGATTCAACAATGATGATTCCATCATCATTTAAAAGTTTATTTTCTCTAATAAAACCTAAGCTGTCATAGTATAAATCGATTTTATCATATGGTGGATCTAGAAAAATATAGTCAAATTTTATATTATCTGACTTTATATTAAAAAGATTTCTTTCATTATCACTCTGATAAATTTTTGCATTAGCAGTAAAACCGGTGCTATTTAGATTTTCCTTTATGCAGTTAATATTTAATCTGCTCTTGTCGCAAAAAACTACCAAATCCGAACCTCTACTTAAAAATTCTATTCCCATGCCACCAGTGCCTGCAAATAAATCAAGAGCCTTTGATCCCTCTTCAATATTGAAAAGGGAATTAAAGATGGATTCTTTTATCCTATCTTCTGTTGGCCTTGTATTTGGATCCCTTGTACTAAGTAATCTCATGCCCTTTTTCTTTCCTGAAATAACCCTCATAACTTACCTCAATTAAAAATAATTTGTGATTCAATTTCTTTAGAATAACTATTAAGTTCTTCTTTTAAACTTTTATAGTCAACAGAGTCTAATTTGTTATTGTCTAAAACATCTCTCGTTATGCTTCGAACCTTCTTTAACATATCTATGTCTTCAAACAGGTTTACTAATTTAAACTGTTCTTCTCCTGATTGTCTAAATCCAATAACATCTCCAGAGCCTCGTAACTCTAAATCTTTTTTAGCAATAATAAAACCATCATTGGTGGATTCCATTATTCTCATTCTCTCTCTTGCAATTTGACTTTTAGAATCATTAAGTAAAATACAATATGATTGATAACTTCCCCTACCAACTCTTCCCCTTAGTTGGTGAAGCTGTGAAAGTCCAAACCTGTCTGCGTTATAAATTACCATTGTGTTTGCATTTGGAACATTCACACCAACTTCAATAACTGTGGTGGAAAAGAGTATCTTAGTTTCATTCTTTATAAAACTTTCCATTATCTCGTCTTTTGTCTTTGGGTTTAAAGCACCATGGATTAGGCCAGTTTTTATATTTCTAAAATAAGTTTCGTTTAGTCTTTCATAAAGTTCTTCTACAGAAGTTAAATTTAAACTTTCCGACTCTTCAATAAGTGGACATACAATATAACATTGTCGACCTTCATTTACATGCTTAATAAGAAAATTCATTATTCTCTTTTCATAATTCATTCCCACTGCATAGGTCTCGATGTTTTTTCTTCCCTTAGGTAACTCGTTTATAATTGAAATGTCTAGTGAACCATATTTTGCCAGCGCAAGTGTCCTTGGTATTGGTGTAGCAGACATAACTAAAGTGTCTACATTGCCTTTACCAGTTAGAATTGCCCTCTGTTTTACTCCAAACCTGTGTTGCTCATCAGTTATAACAAGACCAATGTTTTCAAAAGTAACATTATCTTCTAGCACCGCATGTGTTGAAACCACCACATCAATATTGCCATTTTTTATATCTTCAATAATTTTTTCTTTTTTGACCTTGCTCAATGATCCCTTCAGTATACCAACTCTAATTCCATATCCTAAAAACATATCTCTCAAATCTTCATAGTGCTGAGTGGCTAATATTTCAGTTGGCGCCATAAGTACCGATTGATATCCATTGTAATAGGCGTTTAAAATTGCTATTGCGGCTACAATGGTCTTGCCTGAACCTACATCTCCTTGTAATAGCCTGTTCATAATAAAAGACGACTTCATATCTTCAAGAATTTCTCCCACAACTCGTTCTTGTGCAGATGTAAGCTCGAATGGCAATTTTTTTATAAACTCATCCACTTCAGGAGCAATTTTAAATGAAATCCCCTCTTTGTTTATTTGAGAAAAATTCATATCTAAATACAGTTGATATAGAAACAACTCTTGAAACTTTAATCTTTCAATAGCTTTTTGTAGTAGAGACATGGAGTTTGGAAAGTGGATGTTTATAATGGCCTCTCTATAGCCCATTAGGTTATTAGAGTCTAGTATATCCTTTGGTAAATTTTCTTTAAACTTCATCTTTTGTAGCGACTGGGCGATAAAGTTTCTTAAATCATTTTGAGTTAGTCCCTTAGTTACATTATAAACTGGAACGATTTTTCCAAGTTTATTTCCTAAAGTCTTACTAATTATAGGATTTGTTATCTTTAACTGTCCCTTGTAGTTTTCAACCTTACCAAATACATAAACTTTTTCCACATTCTTAAAATTGTTTAGAATATACGATTGATTAAACCAAACTAACTCAATTTTATATTTACCATCAGTTGCCCTAATGGTTGTAATATTTTTGTTTCCACCTAAGTACCTAGTGCTAGGACTGTTTAATAGATTTAAATGCAAAAGAGCATCCTCTTTTCCATAAGCCTCTTCTATAGTCTTAGGATCTCTTCTGTCTTCATATCTAAAGGGATAATGAAAAATCAAATCTTTAACACTTGTAATATGCAAATTATTTAAATATTCTCTTTTCTTCGGTCCAAGACCTTTTATATCTTGTAATTTCATATAATCAACTCTATTTTAAAAAGCCCTACATAAGTAAGGCTCTTTCTTATTCTACAGATATTATATAGTGATAAAGAGGTTGTCCTCCTCTAATAAATTCAACATCAATATCCTTGTAAATTCTTTTAAGTTTTCTTTCAAGCTCGTTAACAATTTTATCTTCAACATCGCTGCCGTAGTAAACGGTTAATAGACTTGCTTCATCATCAACAACTTTTTCTAGCAATTCTAAGGTGGTCTTATTTACTTTCTTTCCTGTTGCAAGTATCTTTCCACCTTCAATTCCTATGAAGTCGTCTTTTTTAATCTTTAGACCATCCATTTCAGTATCTCTTACTGAGAATGTAACTTGAGCAGTTCTTACAGCTTCTAAAGCTTCTGTCATCTCGTCAAAGTTTTCTTCTACACTATTATCTTCATCAAAAGATAACATTGCAACTACACCTTGTGGTACAGTTTTAGTCTTTAGTATATGAAGATTCTTTTCAGAAAGCTCTTTAGCTTGTTCCGCTGCAAGTATGATATTGCTATTATTTGGCAAAATGAATATATCATCTGCATTTATTTTTTTAACAGCTTCAAGTATGGTCTCTGTAGATGGATTCATTGTTTGACCACCAGAAATAACTTGATCTACTCCGAGCTCTTCAAAAATCTTTTCAAATCCATCTCCAGTGGAAATTGAAACAAAACCATATTTCTTTGTTTCATCAGGATTGTTGTATGGATCTAAATAAACATCTGCTTCATGTCCCATAACCACATGGCTATGTTGTATTCTCATATTGTCTATTTTAATATCTTTTAATTGTCCGAGTTTTAATGCTTCTTCCAAAACTTTTCCAGGATTATTTGTATGGATATGTGTCTTTATAAGACCTTCTCCACCAACTACGATTAAGCAGTCTCCTAGACTCGAAATCTTATTTCTAAATTGTAAATAGTCTCCTTTTTCTGATTCAATTAAAAATTCAGTACAATAACCAAATTTAATATCACCTGAAACTTCACTTTGGTGATTATGCTCAGGGACCTTTACTTTAATTTCTTCATTTTCGTCATAATTAGAAAGATTGTTATAATTTAAAGCGCCTTCCATCATTACAACTAGTCCTCTACCTCCAGCGTCTACTACACCAGCCTGTTTTAATACTGGTAGCATATCAGGAGTTGTATCTAAAACCTTAGATGCTTCTTCAGTAATATCTTTAAAAAACTCTTTTACATCAGTATAGTTTTGATAGTTTTCTTCAGCAAACTCTGCAGCACCTCTAATAACCGTAAGTATTGTACCTTCGGTTGGTTGCATAACAGCATTATAAGCTACCTTACATGCGCTTGCCATAATGTCTCTAAGAACTAGAACATCTATTGATTCGCTTTCTCCAATTCCCTTTGCAACACCTCTTAGTATTTGAGATGTTATTACGCCAGAGTTACCTCTAGCACCCATTAGTGAACCATTGCTAAATGCCTTAATAACTTCTTCAATATTGTCAGAATCTACTGATTGTAAATTGTTATATGCCGATTTTAGAGTTAAAGACATATTTGTTCCTGTGTCTCCATCTGGTACAGGAAAAACATTTAAACTATTTAACTCTTGTTTATGATTATCAAGATTAAAATAAACTCCTGATAAAATCTTTTTTAAACTTTTACCATCTATTATTGACATTCTATCCCTCCTGATTTTGGAGTCTTATATCTCTTACGATTACATTAATTTCATTGACTCTTATGCCTGTTTCATGCTCAACTTGAAATTTAATTGTTTCTATAATATTTTCGCAAACAGTTGCAATCTTAACTCCAAATTCAAGTATTACAGATACATCTATGTTTAGGTTATTATCTTCAATTTTTAAAACTATTCCTTCTGAAAGACTTTCTTTTGAAAGTAAGTTCATAATGCTCTCTGATGCAGATGCATTAACAAGTCCAACAACGCCATAGCATTTCATAGCTGCATCACTGGCAATAGTTGCTATAACCTGGTCATTTATTTTAATTAAACCAAATTCGTTTTTTATACTAGCTGACATAATTCCTCCTTGTTTATAACAAATACTATTGTATTACATTTTAAGTTATTTTAAAATCATTACTCATTAGATTATACCCAATTATTCTCCAATTAATCTACCCTTTATTTTACACTATTTCTATTTTAGTTTGCAAAGGCTTTAAAATTTTGTTATAATACCATTGTTATTATTCAATAAACGCTGATTGGAGGTGTAACAATGGCAAGAAAATGTGATATCTGTGGAAAGAGCAAAGTATTTGGTAACAAAATAACTTTCTCACATAGAAAAATTAATAGAACATGGGCGCCAAATATAAGAAGAGTTAAAGCAGTTGTTGATGGTAGACCTAAGAGAATTAATGTTTGTACTAGATGCTTAAGATCTGGTAAAGTAGAAAGACCTCAAAATTTTTAATGAAAATACCTTGTTAGGTATTTTTTTTTACACTTTTTTAATCTCTTGATTCAATTATTAATGCTCTTCCCTCTATGTCAATAGTTGCTTCGTCATATTTAAGCTCATTGCTTAAGAATCTACTTTGAGAATAGTTTAGTTCTAAATCTTTAACTTCATATAGAAATCCAATAGTACTAACCCTTATCTTTTCTTCTAATGGTATTACTGAAACATAATCATATTCTTTTTTTATAACATTTTTTCTCTTTCCAAATCTAATCCTATTGTGACTATCTACTATAAATGCATCTATCCCTTTTTCATAAATTTCCTTTAGAAGTGATATATTCGATAGAGTATGGTCCATTCTAGTTCCCGTTGCGTTTAGAATAAAAATTTTATCCGGTTTTTTTGAAATGGCATATTCTACCGCTGCATGTGTATCAGAAATATCTTTAATAGGATTTAATTTATTTATTTCTTTAACCAAATCAGATTGAAGAAAATCTTTATTATCTATGGAGTCAAAATCACCTATGGCAATGTCCATGGTAATCCTTGATTTTAATAGCTCCTCAACTCCCCTGTCCACTCCAATAAGTAAATCTGCATTTTTTGTGTATTTAAATAAAAGGGAGGCGTTTATAAACTCGCCCCCCGTAACTATTGTAACTATCATTATGCTTGGTTCTTAACCCTTGGAAAAATAATTAAAATCAATATAATAGCAATAATCATATTTGGTAATGTGTAGGAGCCGTTATATAGAATTGAACCCAATAAGAAAGGTTTGTCTTGTGGTAAATATTGTTTAAAGAACACAACTCCTGAAATAACAGCAGCTAACATTCTTAAAGCAGTTGCAAAAATTGTTCCAATGATTAACTTTGCGTTATTTACCTTGCCATTAACAATTAGATTATTTCTAAACAGTCCTGTTAAACCAAGCATTGCATATGCAAGTGGATAGTCCAGCAAGAATTGAATTAGATTTAAAAAGAAAGGATCCATAGCATAGTCTAGTAGACCATATAGCGCACCAAGCAATAAACCTTTTTTCCATCCCCATCTGAAGCCAAATATTAAAAGAGGAACGTATCCTCCCGGAGTAATTGAGCCTCCCTGTGGTAACTTATAAAGTCTAATTAAGTTTAGAATATATGTCAATGCCAACATTATTCCTGCTTCCGCAATAAATCTTGTGTTACTTTTTCTACTTTCCAATATTGTCCTCCTATAAAATTTCTTTATACTTATCAAGCTTAACTTGCATCGCATCTAAATCTTTACTAAAAACATCTGATCCAGAAACAAATAAATCAATATCCAAGTCTAAAAGTTTTTCAATATTTGTGGTCTTTACTCCACCATCAATTTCTAGAATGATATTAGGATTGTTTTTATTTATGAGTTCTCTAACTTTTCTAATTTTTTTAACTTGAGACTCTATAAAACTTTGTCCACCAAAACCTGGATTAACAGTCATAATAAGTATTAGGTCAAGTTCGTCCCAAAGATAATCTAAAACCTCAACAGGTGTACCTGGATTTAGAGAAACTCCTGCCTTCATTCCCATCTCTCTAATCTGTTGTAATACTCTAAGAGGATGTTTAGTGGCTTCATAATGAATAGTTACTATGTCACATCCTGCATTTTTGAAATCCTCAATATATTTTTCAGGACTTGTAATCATTAAATGTGTATCAAAAATAAATTCATAATTTTCTCTCAATGATTTAATAATTCCTGGACCAAAAGATATATTTGGCACAAAATTTCCATCCATAACATCTAGATGTAAGTACTTGATTTCATTTTTCGCAAGTATATCCAGTTGTTTTGAAAGATTATAAAAGTCGGCCGATAGTAGTGATGGTGATAAAAAACTCATTAATACCCCCTTGTGTTTCTGAATTCTTGTAGCAATAATAAATAATTCTTATATCTGCTTTCAGCTATTTTTTTGTCTTGCAAAGCTTCCTTTACTGCACATTTAGGTTCATTTTCATGAATACAATTATTGAATCTGCATCCTTCTTTAAGGTTTACGAACTCCCTAAAGCCATCGGAAATCTCAATTATTCCATTTACAAAGTCTAAAGAAAGCGCAGAAAAGCCAGGAGTATCTATAACATAACTCCCGTCTTTTATTTTAGATATTTCTATATGTCTAGTGGTATGTCTGCCCCTAAGTGACTTTTCACTTATGGCACCAGTTTCAAAGTCAAAATGAGAAAATATTTTATTTAATGTAGTAGACTTTCCAACTCCTGAAGGTCCTGTAACGGCAGTAGTCTTATTCTTAAACAGCTCTGCTAGCTCGCCATTATAAACTTCTTTATTTGTATTCAAGTATATATCATAGCCAATATCTTTATATATTTTTGAAATGTTATTGCTGTATTCTTCATCAACTAAATCAGTTTTATTAAAAATAATTCTGGTTTCAATATTGGAAAGTTCTAACATCAAAAGATATTTGTCCAATGTATATAAATTTATATCAGGAGAAGAAAGACTCGTTATAACTATTACCTGGTCCACATTCGAAATAGGTGGCCTTAGAAGTTGATTTTTTCTTTCGTGCACCTCGTTGATATAGGCAGTGCCATCGCTATTTAATAAAATATCAACTTCATCTCCAACTATTGGTTTAATTTTATTATTTCTAAAAAGCCCTCTTGCCTTGCATAGATAAACTTGTCCTTCTTTTTCTACATAATATATTCCTCTATGGGATTTAATAATCTTAGACATTATTCTATAGTTTCTCCACTATATAATTCGTCATTGACATAAACATTGTAGCTTTCTCCCCTACGAACATTAATAGTTATATTGGCATCGCCCCTTGCTGTATCAAGTTGACGATTGTAAACATTAACTTCCTTATCTCCGACAATTCTTTCAATTCTAACATTATATGCCCCTGGTGAAATATCAGCTACTCTGACCCTAAAAGTATAGGATGTTGTCTTTTTGTTTGTGTTTGATTCGGCAGCTTCTTCCGAAGGTTTTTCCTTTTCTCCTGTACTAACTTGAAGATTTATTACGGAACCCTTCTTGACCATAACTCCATTGTCAACGCTTTGGCTTATAACTACACCCTTGTCAATTGTGCTAGAAGCAGTTTCTTCAATATTGTACTTTAAACCAACTTCTGCAAGTTTTTCAGTAGCTTTTCTAACATTCATTCCCGCTACATTGATCATCGGAACTGTATCATCTTCTTTTCCCTTAGAAACCACTAATTCAACTGTAGAATCTTTCTTAACAGATTCTCCTGCGCCTGGTTTTTGGCTTATAATATATCCTTCATCAAAATTGTCGCTAAAGGAGTCTTTAATTTCAACTTGAATTCCAAGTGCCTCAAGAGATGATATTGCATCATTCTTCTTCCAATTAGTATAGCTCTTAAGAATAATATCTTCTTCTCCACCACTTACATAAACTTCTATTATTGATCCTCTTTTAAGCTCTGTTCCACTTTCTGGGTCTTGTTCTGCAATAAGCCCTTCTTTTTGATCTGATTCAACAGTTCCCATTACTTTAATTTTTAAATCAAAGTCCAGTTCATCAAGTTGTTCTTGAGCTGAATCCACATCAATACCTATAAGAGGAGGCGCTTTTACAACATCACCTTTAATAAGATTTCCCTTGACAAATTTTACTCCTACTACGGAAGCAGAAACGACTATAAGTGCAAGCAAAATTGGAAGAATATAAGTCTTAAAGAAACCACCCTTCTTTTCTTCTTCCTCATCTTCATATTCTTTTTTCATATTGTATACTGCCTTTTCCTCAGTCTTAGGTTTTATATCCTCTTCTTTAATTACTCCAATTCTTTCAGTCTTATCAAAGTTGTCATCGTATGTCAATTTGAAGTTTCTAAAGTTTAATAGTGCCATCTTCATTTCAGTAGCAGAGCTAAATCTATTATTAGGATCCTTATCCATGGCCTTTAAAATAATATCATTAAGTCCTTGAGGAATATCTGGATTTATGCTCTTTGGTTCTACTAATTTATCTTGTATGTGTTTTAGTGCAATTCCAACTGCATTTTCTGCATCAAAAGGAACTCTTCCCGTTGCCATTTCATATAACACCACACCAAGAGAGTAGATATCAGATTTTTTGTCTATAAATTTTCCCTTTGCCTGTTCAGGTGAAATATAATGCACAGTTCCAAGTACTGTAGACGTATATGTTATGGTTGCAGATGAAGAAATTCTAGCAATACCAAAGTCTGTAACCTTAGCAACATTATCTTTATCCAAAAGTATATTATGTGGTTTTATATCTCTATGAACTACACCTTTCTTATGGGCAGCTTCAAGGGCAGATGCTATTTGAAAACCAATGTTTGCGACAAACTCCGCTCCCAGTGGCGCCTCATTATTGATTACATCTTTTAATGTTCTTCCATCAATGTATTCCATAACGATGTAGTTGTATCTTTGATCATTTACAACCGCATTTCCAACATCGTAAACAGAAACTATATTGTTATGTGATAGAGATGCAGCAGACTGGGCTTCCATGGCAAATTTTTTAAGAAATTCCTCATCATCCATGAACTCATCTTTTAATACCTTTATAGCCACATATCTATTTAACAATTTATCTTTTGCCTTATATACAACGGCCATTCCTCCAACGCCGATGTTTTCTTCAATTAAATATCTATTTCCAAGAGTTTGACCAATCATCTGTCTTCCTCCTTATGCGTATATAGTGAAATTGTAATATTATCGTATCCTCCTCTACTTAGACTAAGGTCTATGAGTTCGAATACTTTCTCTTCCTTTGTTTTGTCTTCTTTAGAAATAATTTCATCTATTTCTACATCTGAAACCAAAGAGTTTAGTCCGTCAGAACACAATAATACTTTATCCCCGTCGTTTATTTCCAAGGACGTTATGTCAGGTTCAACATTGAGTTCTGCACCTAGACTCTTAGTAATAACATTTTTTCTTCCATAGTTTTTAGCTTCCTCTTCAGTTATAGTTCCCGAAATCAACAAGTCATTCACCAAGGAGTGATCTCTTGAAACCTGTTTGAAACCAAAGGAGTTTTTGAAATATGCTCTACTGTCTCCTACGTTCAATATATATAAATAATTTTCATGAATAAGAGCTGCTACAATTGTTGTTCCCATGTTAGATAGCTCGTCATCATTATGTGATTCTTCATATATAATTCCATTAGAATAGCTAACGCAGTCAGCTAAAAATTTAGTCATATCCTCTACGTCTTCAAGATTTTCTCTAAAGTAGTAAATAAAAGATTTTACAGCTAATTCGGAAGCAATTTCACCTGCATTATGACCTCCCATGCCATCTGCAACAACCATTAATGTGGTGTCGCCGTCTACGTAATTGTCGTAGTAATCTTCATTTAATTTTCTTTGTAGCCCGATATCAGTTGCTGAAAAATAATTCAATTTATCACTTCCCTATTTCTTTTTTATGACCAGATCTTAATTGGCCACAGGCTCCATCAATATCTATTCCCATACTTTTTCTTATTGTTGCATTAATTCCTCTTTTAACAAGTTTTTGTTTGAAAATTTCCAAGTCATTTGAGTTTGTACTTGGTTTCCCAAATTCATCTATTGCATTTAAAGGAATTAAGTTTAGATGAAAGTTTTCATGACTAAACAATTTTACTATTTCATCTATATGTCTATCAGAATCATTGACATCTTTTATTAAAGTATATTCAAAACTAACTCTTCTCCCAGTTGATTTAAAATAATTTTTTGCACTTTCAAAAACCTCGCCTATTTTATATCTATTGTTAATAGGCATAATTGCACTTCTTTCAGAATCAAATGGATTATGAAGAGAAATAGTTAAGTTAATTGGTAAATCCTCTTGGGATAACCTATCAATTTCTTTAACAAGCCCACATGTTGAAAGGGTAATATTTCTTATTGACATATTGTACCCTCTCTCGTCAGTAATAATCTTTATAAACTTTATTACACTTTCATAGTTGTCTAATGGTTCGCCAATTCCCATTAAGACAACATTGTTCACTCTAATATCTTCCGTTCTTGAAACGTAATAGATTTGTTCCAAAAGCTCTGATACTTCTAAATTTCTTTCATATCCAGCCTTAGTAGATGCACAGAACTTACATCCCATTTTACATCCTACTTGGGAAGAAATACAAATGGTATTTCTATCATGATAACCCATTAAAACCGTTTCAATTAAAGCTCCATCTTCAAGTTTAAATAAGTATTTGGTGGTTTTATCTACCTTTGAAACAAACTTTTTAACCAGTTCTATTTTTTTGAACTTTCCTTCTTCTTCCAACATTTTTTTCATTTTTTTTGAAAGATTAGTAAAATTTTCAAAATCATTATAAAGTAAATGATGAATTCCTTCAAAAATTTGATTTGTTCGATATTTTTCTATGTTTAAATCTTGTAAAGAAGAATTTAATTCATTATATTCTAAGTTATTGTATATTATTTTTTTCATTAATCTTACACCATTATAACATACTAATTAGATGTTTTTTGAAACTTTGATATGAAAAAACCATCAGTACCCTTTTCATATGGCATTAGTGAAAGGTATGAAATATTATTATCTCTATAATTGAAATTAACAGGCTTAATATTTTCATATCTATCTAAAAAGTATTCTCTTTGCATTTCATTTTCCTGTTTGAAGATACTGCAGGTACTATAGACTAAATAGCCTCCTACTTTTAAATATTTCAAACAGTTATCCATTATTTCTCTTTGTGTTATTATTAGCTTTTCTAGTTCAGACTTTGTTCTTCTCAGTTTTATTTCAGGATTTCTACTAACTATTCCCGACCCTGAGCAAGGCGCATCTAACAAAATATAGTCAAAGGAGTTAACTAAATTCTCTTTAAACAAAACTCCATCAAAATTACTGTATTCTATATTTTTACATCCAAGTCTTTTTGCATTTTCTTTTATCTTTTCAATCTTTTGTTCATGCAAGTCATTGGCCAAAAATTCTCCAGTATTTGAAACAATTTCGGCCAAGTGACAGGTTTTGCCTCCCGGTGCTGCGCAAATATCAAGAATTTTAGAATTCTTTTCTGGATTCAAAACCAAACTTGTAAGAATTGAAGCGCCACCTTGAATAGTAAAGTGTCCGTTATTAAAAATATCAGTTTCAAAAAGATTACTTGCTTTAATTATGATTAATGCATCTTCTAAAAATGGATGCTCTTCATATTCTATATTTAGATTATCAAGCTCATACTTCAATTCTTTTGTAGAAGTTTTTAAATTATTAACCCTTATAACAAGATCTGGAACTTCCACATATGATTTCAAAATTTTTCTAATGGTTTTTATTTTATAATTTTCAAATAATAATTCATAAAAATCATCACTAACAGAGTATTTTGCCTTAAGCCTATCGTTAACTGACGGCATATTTGAAATCTTTTCTTCTATCGTTGAATTATCAATATTTCTTAAAATCGAATTAACCAGACCCTTATACTGAGTTACTTTAAAATACTCGCATGAATTTAAACTCTCGCTTACAATGGCATAATCTGGAATTGAATTCATAAAGAACTTTTGATATACTCCAACTTTTAAAATAGTTACTACTTCTTGAGGAAGAGTTTTATCTGGTTTATCAAGTTCTCCTAATATTGCCATCTCCAGGAATATATCATTTTCAATAACTCCAAGAACTATTTGCCTAATTAATTGAGAATTTAAATTCTTTGGAATTTTTGATAAAAGCTCAGAAGAGTATCCTCCTTGCTCCACATTTAATAAAACTTGTATGGAAAAATTTCTTTCATTCATTAATCGTCTCTTCTACTATTCATTAATCTTAGTAACTGTACCAATGAGAATAGTGCTGCTGCAATATATGTCATTGCCGCTGCAGAAAGCACTTTCTTGCCTTCTTGCATCTCTTCTCTTTGAAGTATTGATCCATCAAGGTTTTCTAATGCTCTTGAGCTTGCGTCAATCTCAACAGGAAGTGTTACTATTTGAAATAACACTGTTATTGCAAATACTGCAATGGCAACATTTATAAAAAATGGTGCTATGAAAATTCCAACCAAAAACATTGGGTAAATTGATCTTGATGCAAAATTCACAACAGGTACAAGACTATTTCTAAAGTTTAAAAAGGCATATCCTCTATCATGTTGAATAGCATGTCCCACCTCATGGGCTGCTATACTTACAGAAGCAATACTTGTATCGCTATAAACTCTTTCAGATAATCTAATTATATTTTCTGTAGGATCAAAGTGGTCTGTAAGTTCTCCTGAGATTGGAACTATTTTTACATCCGCAAGGCCATTTCTATCAAGAATTTCCCTTGCCGCTTGCATTCCAGTAATATTCTTTTTATTTTGTACCCTTGCATACCTTGCATAGGTACTTTTTATTTTCATTTGTGCTATAAGTCCAAACGCCATTGCCAGAAGTAAGGCAATCATCCAAAATCCGTTGCTATTATAATATGGCATCATTCCATACATAATATTACCTCCTATTTCAAATAAATATTTTTCTTAAATTCATTTCCCTTTAGAAAGTCTGCAACTGACATTCTTTTTTTGTTTGGAAATTGAATCTCCTTTAATAAAATATACCCATCTTTAGCGGTAATTTTTATATTTTCAGGACCAACTTCTTCAACAAAACCTGGTTCTTGTTTAACTTCTTCAATAACGTAATCCATATCTAAGACTTTTACATTATCTTCTTCATATTTAAAGAAGGATCCAGGCCATGGATAAAAACCTCTAAACTTGTTATAGATTTTTAAACAGTTGTCATCCCAAGAGATTTTTCCGTCTTTTCTATTTAACATTCCTTTGTATATTGCTTCTTCTTCATTTTGTTTTTTTCTATTTTCATAGTATTTTTCAAATTTTCCAAGTACTTCCACAATGCCCCTACCACCTAATACCATTAGTGCATCATGTAGCTCTTCTGCATTTTCATCTGGAGCTATTTCTTTTTCGAGGCTATAAAGGATATCTCCTGTATCAAGTCCTTTTTCAACAAGCATTATAGTTATTCCACTTTTTTCTTCACCTTCAACTATTGCCCAGTTTATAGGCGCCGCTCCCCTGTACTTTGGAAGTAGTGAAGAATGTACATTTAAAATTCTGTCCTTGAATTCCAAAAGCAGTCTTTCTTTAATAATTTGTCCATACGCAACTACCACAAGAAAATCCGGGTCTAAGGACTTTATTTTTTCAAAGCTTTCGTCACTATTTATATCATCTGGAGTAAATACATCTAAGCCTTTGTCCAGTGCATACTGCTTGACAGGAGTGGGAGTCATTTTGCCTCTATTTCTCTTTCTATCAACTTGAGAAATCACTAGAGGAATCTCAAACTTTTCACTTTCGTATACGGCTTTTAAAGACTCCACTGCAAATTCAGGTGTGCCCAGAAATATAACCTTAGGCTTCATCTATTCATCATCCTCTTCTTCTTTTTCAAGTTCACTATTGTCAAACATTTTTTTTGCTAATTGTGGATATAGTATTCCATCTAAGTGGTCAAGCTCGTGGCAAATACAAACAGCTTTGTACTCATCACAATTAACAACCACATTTTCGCCATTAACATCTGTGTATTCAAGAACCAAGTTCTTAGGTCTATCTACAAGTCCAGATTTGCCTGGAATTGATAAACAACCTTCCAAGTTCTCTTGATTCTCTTCAGATTTTTCGGTTATCCTTGGGTTTATCATTTTCATAACCCCATTTCCATCTTGCATATCTACAACCACAAGTCTTTTTAATATTCCTATTTGAGGCGCTGCAAGGCCAAGTCCATTGGCATCTCTCATAGTCTCTTCCATATCATCAAGAAGTTGCAAAATTCTATTATCAATTTTTTCAACTTCTCTAGCTTTTTTATTTAAAATTGGATCTCCTATAATCCTAATATTTCTAATAGCCATATTTACCTCCTTAGATAAAATTTGTCGGATTAAAAGTTAGGCTCAACTTGAATCCTTGTAAATCAACATTATATTTGTTATCTACTAAAATGGATTTGAAAATTTCCTTAATCTTTTCATTATCATCTTTGTACTTATAAAAAGTATAAAACCTATATCTATTGTTAATTCTTGAGATTGGACTTGGGTTTGGACCAATAATCTCAACCTCTTTTATTTTATTCTCTATTAATTCAGCTTGAATGTGCTGTTGCAGTTCAAATAATTTTTGTCTCGTCGCAATACGTTGATTCCCCGATATATTAATGCAAAAAATCGTATAAAATGGTGGATATTTAAATAGTTTTCTATGTTCTATCTCCATGTTGTAAAAATCTATAAAGTCATGATTCTTACTGGCCTCAATAGAATAGTTTTCTGGCTTATAAGTCTGTATAAAAACTTCACCAGCGTCATCTCCCCTTCCAGCTCTACCCGAAACTTGAGTTAACAACTGAAATGTGGTCTCCGTTGCCTTATAGCTTCCCACATTTAAACTTAAGTCTGCAGCTATAACACCTACTAGGGTCACGTTTGGAAAGTCAAAGCCCTTAGTTATCATTTGAGTTCCAACGAGTATGTCAATCTTACCTTGGTTCATCCTGTCAAATACTTCTAGATACTCTTGTCTGGTTCTTACGGTATCTGCATCCATTCTAAATATTTTTGCATCTGGAAAATTCTCATAGCAATACTCTTCAAGCTTTTCAGTTCCAGCACCAAACTCTCTTATATACTTACTTCCACAATTTGGACATATCTCTGGTTTCTTTTTAGTCCTTCCACATTGATGGCATAATAAGATGTTATTGTACTTGTGATAAGTCATTGAAACATCGCACGAGTCACAGTTCATTACATATCCACATCTTCTGCAAAATACATATGAAGTGTGTCCTCTCTTATTCAAAAACAAAAGTGTTTGCTTCTTGTTTTCCAAATTGTTTACAATTGCATCATGTAACTCTTCACCAACTACAGAAGTATTTCCCTTTTTAAGTTCTTCTCTCATATCGATTATATTTACTTTCGGTAATATTCCTGCAGTTGCCCTATTTTTTATATTTAGAATTTCATAATCATCCTGCTCTCCTAAGTAGTAGGACTCAATAGAAGGCGTTGCCGATCCAAGAACTAGTTTTGCATTTAGTCTTTCAATTAAAAATTCGCCAACTTCCCTTGTAACATACTTTGGATTCATATCCGAGATATAACTTTGGTCATGCTCTTCATCTATTATAATTGCTCCAAGATTATCCACCGGCGCAAATATTGCAGATCTTGCTCCAATAACTATCGGGAAGGTGCTATTTTTAATTTGCTGCCACTGTTCAAGTTTCTCCCTTTGATTTAATTTAGAGTGGAGCACTGCCACTTTTCCTGGAAATCTTCCTGAAAAACGAAGTATGGTCTGTGGTGTTAATGATATTTCTGGAACCAAAATAATACATGATTTTCCTTGCTCTAACATCTCTTCAACTATTTGAAGATAAATTTCCGTCTTTCCACTTCCTGTAATTCCATGAATTAAAAACTTGTTTTTATCTCCATCCAAAATGGATTTTAAAACAAATTGCTGTTCTTCGTTTAAAGATATTTTCGAATATTTTTTATAATCCCTTGTAACTTTTGTAAATTCATTTTTAAGTTCAAAGGATACTAATCCCTTTTCTACTAGACCTTTTAAACTAGATAGGGATGAATTTGTCTCCATTAAAATTGTTTTTTTATCAACAGGACCGTTTTCTAAAATAAATTCAAAGATTTTTTCTTGAGCCGGTGCATTTTTTAATTTGTTTTCTGTATCAACGTTTTTATTTATTGTGTAATACTCTACTAAATTCGGCTTAATTCTATCTTTAATATCATATTTTTCCTTTAAAACGCCTTCGTCAATTAAGTTTTCTATAGTTTCTTCGTCAAATCTCTCTACTGCCGCACTATACTCCCTTGGTCTTTGAAAAAAAACAGAAATATCCTTGTCGTTAGTTTCCTCATTTAGATAAATTAACTTTTCCAGATCCTTCCAATTTCCAGGCGGTAAAACTCTTTGGAATGCAGAAGATAAATCAGAGAGATATCTATCCCTCATAAAAAGAGCAAGGTCTATTAGCTCTTCAGAAATTATTGGCTCATGATCTACTAGTTTGTAAATGTCTTTTAACTTTACATCAACCAGTGGACTATCTGCAATCTCTACAACTATTCCAAGTTTTTTGGTGTTGCCTCTTCCAAATGGAACTATAACTCTGCTTCCTCTTTTTATATTTAATTTTAATTCTTCTGGAACGCTGTAACTGAATAATCGGTCCAGCACTCTCGTCTTATTTTCTAAAACAATATTTACTATCATATTAAATTCAAAATTTCATCTGCTAATTCGATTTTTGGCATTAGTGGTAGATCAATTGTCTCTTCTCTTGAAATAATTGACACCTTGTTATCATCCACATCAAAGCCTGAAGTGGAGCTTGAAACGTCATTTGCAATAATGTAATCGCAATTTTTTGATTCTAATTTTTTCACTGCATTTTCATATAGATCAAATGTCTCTGCCGCAAACCCAATTATCAACTGTTCTTTTTTCTTTTCACCAAAGTATTTTAAAATATCTTCATTTTCAACTAAGCTAAGTGTTAATTTATTCTTTGTTTTAATTTTATTTTCCGAATATTTTTCAACTCTAAAATCACATGGCGCAGCCGCCATAATCAAGCAGTCAGCATCATCAAATCTCTTTTCTATTTCGCTTTTAATTTCGTGGTTATAATTTATTCTTATGTTTTTTGGTCCATATGGAAGGCTTGTTTTACAATCTCCGTGTATCAGCGTTACATTAGCTCCTCTTTGAAATGCTTTTTTTGCAATTGCAAACCCCATCTTCCCACTGGAACGATTTGTAATATACCTTACTGGGTCAACATCTTCCCTAGTTGGCCCCGCTGTAACTATTATATTTTTACCCTTTAGGTCCTTTTCGACAAAGTAGTCTTCGACTCTTTCAAATATCTCTTCTGGTTCTGCAAGTCTTCCATTACCAATGGTGTTACAAGCAAGCATTCCAGACTTTGAATTAATAAACTCAAAATTTTTATCTTGTAATTTTTTTATATTTTCTTTTGTTACTGGATTTTCAATCATCTTTGTATTGGCTGAAAGGGCAAGCATAATCGTCTTGTCATATGCCAATACCGTAGAGGTTAGTAAGTTGTCTCCAATTCCATTTGCAATCTTTGCCAGTGTGTTTACAGTGGTTGGAGCGATTAAAAACAAATCCGCCCTCTTGGCCATCTCGATGTGTTCAACCTCTTCATGATGACCGCTGTGAAACATTTCTGTATGAACCTTGCCCCTACTAATGGTTTCAAAAACAAGGGGTGAAATCATTTTTGTAGCATTTTCAGTCATTATTATTTCAATTTCATACCCTGCCTTAACAAGTCGTGAACAAAGGTCTACTACCTTATAGATTGCTATTCCGCTTGTGACTCCAAGCAAAATCTTTTTATTCATTATTCATCCTTTTTTTCTTCTTCACTGTCGACATTGTAGGTTACTTTACCTTCCATAATTTCAGAAATTGCTGTTGTAACAGGATTTGTTGTCTTTGATTTTACCAGTGGTTCAGATCCGTCTATGATTCTTCTTGCTCTTTTTGATGCAATTACACAAATTGCATATCTACTTCCTGAAATTCTCTCTAATTCTTTAAATGATGGATTTATCATTATTTCATACCTCCTAAATATGTCGCTTTTAATTTTTCTGCTTCAATAATACATTGTATTTTATAAACTGTGTCATCAACTACATCGTTGACAACCGCATAATCGTATTTATCAATAAAAGAAAGTTCTTTTTCTGCATTATGCATTCTTAAATTAATAGTTTCTTCGTCCTCTGTGGCCCTTTTTGTAATTCTTGACCTCAACTCTTCCAGGTTTGGAGGAAGTAGGAATATATAAACTGCACCGGGGAAATTTTTCTTTACTTGCAAAGCACCTTGAACATCTATTTCAAGAATTACAATATTACCTTTGCCTATATTTTCCTCAACATAGGCCTTTGGTGTGCCATAAAAATTATTATGAACCTTTGCATGTTCTATAAATTCATCCCTCTTTACCTTTTCCTTAAACTCATCTAGAGATAAAAAATAATAGTTTTCTCCGTCAACTTCTCCAGGACGCTTTTTTCTTGTGGTTGCTGATATAGAGTACTTAATATCGTCTCTCTTTGCTCTTAGAGCTTCACAAACGGTGCCCTTACCGACACCTGAAGGTCCTGAAATAACCATTAAAAAACCATCTCTCATGTTGCCCTCCTATTCAATATTTTGTATTTGTTCTCTAATCTTTTCTATAATTGATTTTAGCTCAATGCAATTTTGTACAATCGTCTTGTCTGGAGATTTTGATGATATTGTATTGACCTCTCTATTCATCTCCTGAACAATAAAGTCAAGCTTACGTCCCTTTGGTTCATTTGCCTTAAGGGTAAGTAAAAATTGATCAATATGTGAATTTAATCTAACTATCTCCTCGGTTATGTCGGATCTTTCTCCATATAGAGCAACCTCTAAGTAGATTCTATCCATGTCTAGTTTTAAATCTTCGTCATTTAGTTCTTGAAGCTTTTTAATTAAAGAATCTTTGTACTCATCATGGGAAGACTCTGCCAGCTCTTTTATTTCTTTTACAATTCTTTTCATCTCATCAAGTTGAGTTTTAATAATTTTGGAAATATTTTCTCCCTCTTTACTTCTCATTTGGATTAAGAGTTCAAGAGCATTTTCAACTTGTGAAAGTATAAGTTCCTTTAAATACTTTTCATCTTGCTCGCTTTCTTCAATTTGCAAAGCTCCTTCCAGTTGCATAATGTCCGAAAGTTTTAATTTAAAGTCATGGTCCAGTGATTTTTCTAAATCTTTTACCGCTTCAATATAATTTGAAACTAAGTTGGAATCAAAATACATCTTCGAAATGTTGGATTCTTTCTTTTGACATCTTATAAAGACATCTGCACGTCCTCGGTCCAATTTTTTTCTTATGGTCTTTTTAATATCCTCTTCTAAAAAATTTAAAAAGTTAGGATTTTTAACTTGCACATCTAAATATTTATTGTTTACAGTTTTTATTTCTACAGATACTCCATAGCTATTGTCTTCTATGGATGATCTTCCAAAACCAGTCATTGAATATATCATAGTCCACCTCTTCTTTCTTTTCATTCTATAACAATGTCAAGGCTAATTCAATAATATGTTACATTTTCGTAACAAATTTCTTGTATTATTCACGAAAGTTTTACTATGGTATAATTTATAAGTATAGATTGGAGGTAATTATGAGTTTTGACGGAATTGTAACAAGGGCAGTAGTCAAAGAACTTAAAGATAAATTGGTCGGTGGAAAAGTAAATCGAATTAACCAACCGGAAAATAGAACTATCTTGCTACAAATTTATAATAAAAAAAATAATTACAAATTATTATTGGACGCTTCTAGTAATCGTCCTGGGTTTTATCTTTCAAATGAAAATAAAGAAAACCCCATTAAGGCACCAAACTTCTGTATGCTTTTAAGAAAGCATTTACAAAATGGAGTTATAGAGTCTATTGAACAAAAGGGCCTAGACAGGGTTTTGGATATAAATATATCATCAATGAATGAATTGGGAGATTTAGTTACAAAGACTTTGACAATTGAAGTTATGGGAAAGTATTCCAATATTATTCTTAGAGAAGAGTTTAATATTTTAGATTCCATCACAAGGGTTACGGAAGATCTTTCTAGAGTGCGCCAACTTCTTCCTGGACTAAGCTACTCCTATATCGAAGATGACAAGGTGGATATTACAAACGAAAACAAACTTCCATCTGAAATAATTTCCAATATGGAAAAAGATATTAAGATGGCAAGATTTTTCTATATGAATTATACGGGATTTTCACCTCAGATTACAGATGAAATTCTTTATGAGTCAAATGTTGATAGAAATAAAAAAGCTATGGAGCTAAATTCTGAAGAATTAGAAAGAATTGATAATTCATTTAAGGAAACTTCAGATCGAATTCTATCACAAGATTATTTTTATGCAACATACCGTGACGAAACCGGAAAGCTACTTGACTTTCACTGTTTAAAATTAAATTATTTAAATGTAGAACCTAAAATTGAAGATAACATGTCAACTGCATGTGAAAATTATTTTAGCGAATCTTTTGTGTCCGACAAAGTTTCACAAAAAGTTTCCAGCCTTTCGAAGAAAGTCTCTCATCTTTTAGAAAAAGATAGAAATAAATTAGTTAAACTTTTAGACGAAAGAGAAAAAGCTAGTGATAGAGAAAAGTATAAAGTGTATGCAGATATAATCTCTGCCAATGTTCATAGTATGGACAGGGGACTAAAGAGCATAACGCTTCAAAATTTTTATGACCCTGAGCTTTCTAATATTGAAATTCCCCTTGATATAAAAAAATCTCCTTGGGAGAATGCACAATTTTATTATAAAAAGTTTAGCAAGTTAAAAACTTCTGAAAATCTTTTAAAGAAACAGATTCCCCTACTAGAGGAAGATATAAAATATTTTGAGCAAGTACTAGACAGTTTGAAAAAGGTTGAAACCGATTCTGAAGTAATGGAGATTAGGTCCGAACTTGCCAGTGGTGGTTATATTAGCAAGGGCAAAACGAAAAATAAAGACAAAAATAAATCTTCAAAGCCTTCCACTCCTCATCACTTTGTAAACGAGAGGGATAAACATTTTTATGTGGGAAAAAATAATTATCAAAATGACTACATCACTTTGAAACTTGCAAATAAAGAGGACATCTTTATCCATGTTAAAGACGTTCCTGGCTCACATGTGATTTTAAGAAATGATAACATTACAGAAGAAGATATACTCGACGGTTGCTTATTAGCCTCAAAGTACTCCTCTGTTTCAAATGAACAAAACGTTGCTGTGGATTATACGGAAAAGAAAAATGTTAGAAAGGCTAAAGGCGCAAAACCTGGTATGGTCTACTATGAAGATTTTAAAACGATTTTTGTAAATCCAAGGGAATTTAATTTTCAAATATTTAAAGAGATTTAAACCTCCTTTCTCAAGGAGGTTTTCTTTATCTTCTTCTCAACGCTTGTTGTATTCTTCTGTCAGAATCTCTCTTTGCAATTGTATCTCTCTTGTCGTGAAGTTTTTTACCTTTCGCAAGACCAATCTTCACTTTGACAAGTCCATTTTTTAAATATACGGATAATGGGATTATTGTATATCCCTTTTCTTTAGTTGCACCAATAAGTTTATTTATCTCTCGTCTATGAAGAAGTAACTTTCTTATTCGTAATGGATCCACATTATTTCTATTTCCCTGTTCATAGGGACTAATATGCATTCCATAAATGAAGACTTCTCCATTTCTAATTTGGCAAAAGGCTTCAGTTACAGATGCCTTGCCAAGTCTTAAGGACTTTACCTCTGTGCCCTTAAGAGCTATTCCCGCTTCATACTCCTGCTCTATAAAATATTCATGTCTTGCCTTCTTATTATTCGTTAGTATTTTTGCCATCTTTATCACCATTTACAAATTTAAAATCAATCTGTCTCTTAATACTGCTTGCATCAATTACTTGTACTCGAACCTTTTGTCCTAAATTATATATTCTATTTCTTGTTTCTCCAACCACAATAAAGGCTTCTTCATTAAAATTATAATAATCATCGGTCATGTTTACAAAGGACACCAGCCCTTCAACTCCATTGTCAAGTCTTACAAATATACCAAACTTAGTAAGGCCAGATATTACACCGTCAAATCTCTTTCCGATGTTGTCCTCCATATACTCTGCCATTTTCATATTTACAACTTCACGTTCAGCGTCTTCAGCTCTTCTCTCAGTCATTGAGCAGTGCTTACTCACATCGTGTAAAAACTTCATATACTCATTCATATTATTTGTATTCTTTTTATTTCTCAAAAAGTTTTTTAGGATTCTATGAATAAATAGGTCTGGATACCTTCTAATAGGAGAAGTGAAGTGGGTATAGAACATGCTTGCTAAACCAAAATGCGGCTGTGGATCTGGGGAGTACTCCGCCTTTGACATGGATCTTAAAAGCATCATTGAAATAAGCGGCTCTTCCGGCTTTCCCTTAACTTCGTTTATTATTGACTCATAGTCCTTTGGATGAATGTCCTGACCTTTAATGGAGTAACCAAATTTTTTAATCATTTTTCTTAGTTCTTCCACCTTCATTTCAGAAGGATCTTCGTGAATTCTATATATAAAGGGCTCTTCCATAAATCCAAAGTGACTTCCTACAGTTTCGTTTGTCACAATCATAAACTCTTCAATAATTCTATTTGCAACCCTTCTTTCTTCCTGTACAATGTCTATTGGCTTTCCGTCATGTCCAAGAATTATTTCTGGATCAGTGAAGTTGAAATCTATACTTCCCCTTCTCTCTCTTTTTTCTTTCAAAATTTCAAAAAGCTCATTCATCATTAAAAGTTTTTCCTTTAATGATTCATCTTCATATATATCTTGTTTTCCTTCAATTATATCTGAAACATTGGTATAGATTAGTCTGTAATCAGAGTTTATAACAGATTCATAAAACTTGTAATCAACTACCTTTCCCCTCTTGTTAATTTCCATTTTTACAGTCATGGAAAGTCTATCCACTCCTGGGTTTAAACTACAAATACCATTGGACAATTCCTTTGGTAGCATTGGAATAACTCTGTCTAATAAATAAACTGAGTTTCCTCTTCTATAGGCCTCTTTGTCCAGTGCAGAGCCTTTAGCCACATAGTGAGCAACATCCGCAATATGAACATAGAGCAAATAGTTATCATCCTTTTTATCAATCGATATGGCATCATCAAAATCTTTTGCAGTAGCCCCATCAATTGTAACTGTGAAGAGATCTCTAAAGTCAGTTCTCTCTTCAACTTCTTTAGGGTCCACTTCCGTTTCAATTTCCCTCGCCCTGTCTTGCACTTTTTTAGAAAATTCAAAGGGTAAATCAAATTCCATTACGATGGATGTAATATCCACACCTTTTTCATTTATGTTTCCAATTATATTTGTCACTATGGCTTCTGGATTCTTTCCCTTAGGTTTCCTATCCTTTATCTTTGCAACAACCTTGTCATTGGTCTTGGCACCATTACGGTCACCCTTGCTAATGAATAGGTCAAAGCCATATCTAGTGTCGTCTGGAACTACAAAGCCAAAGTTCTTGCCTTGAATATAGGTTCCTATTATTGGTCTTTTATTCTTTTCTATTATCTTTACAACTTCGCCTTCTGCTTTTTTGTCCGTTTCAGCTTTTTTAGTAACCTTTACTAACACCTTGTCCTGGTGCCATGCTCCTCTTAAATCATCCCTTGGAATGAAAACGTCATCTATAATGCCATGTTCTTCTATAAAGTATGCAAAGCCCGCCTTGTTACCTTCAAGAACACCTCTAAATAGATTTTCACTTGCAGGAAGCATATACTTGCCCTTTGCTGTAGTTATAAGCAAGCCCTCTTTTTCGAGAACATTTAAAACATTTACAAAGTCCCTTCTTCCCTTAGGCTCTATATTAAAAATCATACATAGCTCTTCAGAAGTTCTTGGCATGTAGTCCTCTGATGAAATATATTCTAATATTTTTTCTTTTATTCTCATTTCTACCTCCTGCTTTCACTCTTTATATCCATTATACCAAATCATATAAAATATCATCGTTAAAAATAAAATAACAGCATTTAAGCTGTTATTTTACCTTTATCGATGTGAATTATACTATCTGCTAAAAAGTTGGCTTCATCATTATCATGGGTGATAATTAAAACCGGTATATTTAAACTCTTTATTAATTCACTAAAGCTTGGATATAATTTTTCTTTTAGTTCAGCGTCCAGGGCACTAAATGGTTCGTCCATTAGTAAAACCTTAGGCTTTGTTACTAAAGTTCTTAAAAGTGCAACCCTTTGTTTCTCACCGCCAGATATATCGGAAGGATATCTCTTAAGTAAATCTCTAAGTCCTAATACATCCAGAAGGTCTTCATAAAGCTCCCTATCCTTCATTGCAAATTTAATATTTTTCTCAACGCTTAGATGTGGAAAAAGTCCATAGTTTTGAAACATGTAACCTAAGTTTCTCTTTCTTGATGGGAGATAGATATTTTTTTCCGTTGACTCTAAAATAGTATCTCCATTGGATATTTCTGCTCTATCTGCTTTAACAAGTCCAGCAATTATATTTAATATGGTTGTCTTTCCACTTCCCGAAGCACCTTGAATTGCTAGAACTTCTTTATCGATATGAAATTTTAAATCCAATTTAAATAACTCTAATTGTTTTTCAATGTCAACAGAAAGCATCAATTTACCTTCCTTTTCTTTATCCACTTGTTTAGTAGATATATATTTATAAAGCTAAAGCCTATTACGATTGCCATTAGTAGATTTGCCTTTTGTCTATTATTTGACTCAACCGCATAAAAGATGGCAAGTGGTATAGTCTCAGTTTTTCCTGGAATATTACCAGCCACCATTAAAGTTGCGCCAAATTCCCCTATGGCCCTTGAAAAGCTCAGTACAATTCCACTTACAATTCCTGGAAGAGCTAAGGGTATGGTTACTTTTGTGAAAATTTCAAACTCAGACTTACCCAAAGTTCTTGCCACGTTCTCATAAACCGGATCAGTACTTAGAAAAGATGATTTTATACTTTGATACATAAGTGGTAGTGATACAACCACCGCCGCAATACATCCAGCTACCCATGTGAAGATTACATTTATATCAAATGCATTGTAGAGAATTTTTCCTATTGGTCCCTTCCTGCTAAATAAAAGTAGTAGGATATAACCCATTATGGTAGGTGGCAATGTCATTGGTAGCGTTAGTATAACTTCCAGGCCGTCCTTAAATAAAAATTCGTGTTTAGTGAATACATACGCCAATATCAAACCTAAAATAAGCGTTATAAAAGTAGAAATAACAGCAATTTTAAATGATAGCATTATTGGCGCCATGATTTCAGCTTTATTCATTTATTTCAAATCCATACTTTGTAAGTATATCTTTAGCTTCACTTTCTTTTAAGAAATCTAAAAACTTTTGTGCAAGTTCTTGGTTCTTTGTAGATTTTACAATTCCACCAGGATATACTATTGGGTCATGTACATCATCTTTAACTTCTTCAGCTATTTCAACATTGTCGTCTATAACAGCATCTGACTTATATACAAAACCTGATTCACATTCACCTGTAGACACATATGCAAGTACCGCCCTAACATCCTTTGCGAATACAAATTTTTCTTGACCACTTTCCCATAAATTTAAACTTTCCAAACTTTGTTTTGCATATTGTCCTGCAGGAACTACATCTGGTTGCCCAATTGCAATCTTGTTTGACTTTTCAATAAAGTTCTCCATATTGATATCTTCATTAGCTTCTTTGTTCTTAATAAGTACAAGTTTGTTTTTTAATAGAGGAAATATGGATTCCTTAACCATTAAATCTTTTTCGTCAACTGCATTCATCTTTGCTTCACTGGCAGAGATAAATACATCTATTCCACCGTCTTCTTCAATTTGTTTTTGAAGAGTTCCACTTGCCGCATAGGTAAAGTTCAATGTGCAATTTTCTTTTTCTTCAAATATCGGTTTAATTTCATTCATTGCGTCAGTTAAACTTGCCGCAGCACCTACTAAAATTTCTCCTCCAGAAGTTTGTTCAGTTTCCTTTGAAGCGTCTTCAACTTTGTCCTTTACCGTTTCTTCAACATTTCCCCTATTACATGAAGCAGTAAATATTAAAACGGATAAACATAATGTGAATAAAAGTATTTTTTTAATATTTTTCATTTTAATCCCTTCCTATTATTTTTAAATATCGTTCATCTTTCCTGTAGCTCTTAAAATCTTCATCTACTTTTAAATAATCTTTTAGCTTCGGGTTTTCTATAACTGCATTTTTCAAATCGTTAAAGCTCTTCTCCTCTTCTCCAACCTTTAAATATACACAAGCTCTGTTGTAATAAAGATTGTAGGTATTTTCAGCATATGAAATTCCTTCAGTGAGTATTTCTAAACTCTCCATAAACTTTTTCTGCTTGATATACAGTGCGGATATGTTTAGATAAATATCTTGATATTCTGGATTTAATTCAGAAGCCCTATAATAATATTCAAGCGCCTTATTTTCATCATTTAATCTTTCATATGCTATTCCAAGATTAAATGTAGATCTAAAGTAATCAGGATTTATTTCAACTGATTTTTCAAAATATTTTAGAGCCTCTCCATAGTTTTTTTGCATCTCAAGAATACTTCCCAAGTTATTATAAGCCATATAATCCTTGGGAAATTTTTCAATCGTCTTTTTATAATAGCAAATAGCTTTGTCTGTAAATCCATAACGGTCATATAAATCTGCAAGAAAGAAATAACCTTCTCTAAAGTTATCGTCTATAGCTATGGATTTTTTATAATATTTTTCAGCTAAATAAAATTCGTCTAAAAAGTCATACATAACCCCTATGCCATAAAATGCCTGAAGAATCTCGCCAAATCTCTCAATTATGACATTATAAACTTTTATTGCATTGTAATAGTTTTTCACCTCATAATATATTTGAGCCTTGTCGAGATATATTTCAATATATTTTTCTTCAGTATTTTCAAACCTTAAAGCCTTATTAAGTGCTTCAACAGATTTTTTGTATTCACCGTTTAAATAGAAATTTTGCGCTAATTTAATATAATTATCGCTTCTTCTATATCTATTCATTTTTAGAAATTAGTACTTCCAATGTATTTGAAGTTAGTTTCAACTTCAGGTTCATCGTCTAAGTGCCAAGTAGCGTCTATGCTTGAAAGTTCTGCCATTTTTGTATAGTAGTACATTACAATACCTGAGTCAGTGTAATTTGCATCGCCCTTAAAGTCTTCAATGTATAGATAAATATTTCCACCCTTTATTAAAAATCTCCATGGTTGACTGTTATATGCTGATGGAGCATTTTTGATGTAATAGAATATTTCATCAATGCCATAGCTGTAAAGTTGTTCAACGGTACAAGGTGTGTCAAAGTCTTCAAAGTAAACAAAGTCTTCTATTCCATGTCTTGCAGAGTATTCATCAATTTCAAAAGTAGGTTTGCTTTCTGGATAACCAAATGCAAGTACAAAGTCTATTTTGTCTTGAGTTCCAAAGGTTTTTGACTTAATTTCTTCATCAACTCCAAAAAGTGTAATCCAGCAAGTTCCAAGACCCATTTGAGAAAGCTCACCAACAATCTCTTCCAAATAATAAGCACCGTAAATTAAAGACTCCTTGTCCTTAACTTTGTAGTTCATAGTAATGTAGTTAGGTGACTTTATCATAACTCCTGAATATCCACCAACGCCTTCAAGTCCATTATATATGGAATCTCCATATAATTTATATTCCACATTATGCTTTAAAGCCTTTTCGTTTTCAGCTTCTAAAAGTTTTTTTACCTTGTCCAACACTTGAGAAGTTAATTCTCTGTCTTCATACTTTCTGCATGATTTTCTTTTTTCTAAAAATTCTTTTAAGTCCATAATTCCTCCGTTATATTTTTTCTGTTATAATCAACTCAGGTGATTAAATGAAGATATCTATTCAGCAAAAAAATGCCATTGAACACAATGAAGGTCCCGCACTGGTACTTGCAGTACCCGGCTCGGGAAAAACCACTGTGTTGTTAAATAGAATCGTTTACTTAAATAATACCTTTAAAATAAAGGATAATCAAATATTAAATTTAACTTTTTCAAAAACTCAAGCTCTTGACATGAAAAGTAGGTTTTATAGACTAAATACATCTTTAAAACCAAATTTTTCTACCATACATGCATTTTGCTATAGCATCATAAGATTCTATGCAAAGGAGATGAAATTAAACTTTAGACTTATCGAAGGAAGCCACGAATTTAATAAGTATGCCCTTGTAAATAGAATCTCCGCTCAAAGTCACAATAGGTATCTTAGTAAGGAAGACTTAGACACCTTCTTTACAAACTACTCCTATGTAAAAAACAATTTGCTTGGCTATGATTTCCAAAACAATAATTATTTTGAAGAAATCGCAAATGAGTACGATACCTTTAAAGAGGCAAATTATTTTATCGACTTTGATGACATGCTGTCTCTTGCCTATAAAATCTTATTGTCTGAAGAAAAAGTTTTAAATTCAGTCAGAAGATTTTATAAGTATATTCAGCTAGATGAAGGTCAAGACGCATCTTTGATTCAGTTTAAAATATTGGAAGAGATTGCTAAACCAAAAAATAATCTTTTCATAGTAGCTGACGATGACCAATCCATATATGGTTTTAGAGGTGCCAATCCAAAATATCTTCTTGATATACAACATATATACCCAGATATCAACATGATGTACCTAAATGTAAATTATAGATCTTCAAACGATATTGTACGCCTTTCTGATTTTCTTATCCAGAAGAATAAAAATAGATATTTAAAAGATGTTAAGTCAAATAGCAATCAAAACCTTCCTATAACATTGGCCAAGGTGAAAAATTTGCATGTGCAAAACAAATATATATTAGACTATATTAAAGATATAAAAGATGGAGAGACCCTTGGAATACTGTTTAGAAATAATATTAATGCAATTAGCATTATAAACTTTTTTGAAAAGAATAATGTAAAGTACACAAAGAGGCTAAACTTTAAAGCCGATATTTTAAACGAGATTTTAAGAGACTTAATTGATATAGTTGATCTTTCCATGGACAAAAACAACATGGATGCATTTAAGAGAATTTATTATAAACTTAATTTGTATCTGAGAAAAGACTATGTCTACTCCATAATTCCCGATAGCTCCGAAGGAATTGTAAAGACAATTATTTTAGATTATTCACTGCCTGATTATCAAAAAAATATTATGGTAGAGTTTTCCAATTCATTAAATAGAATGAAGAAATTAAATTTAAAAGGAAAGCTTGAAGAAATATTTTTTAACACAGGATATTTGGACTATTTAAAAAGACATTACGAAAACTTTTCCTTGGACTTAGTTCAAGAAATACTTTTAAATCTTTCGGAAAATCACGAAGATTTGCATGAAGTAAAAAGCTTTATTGAAAATATAAATAGCAAGAGTCTAATAAACCCTACCAATGAAAACCCAATCTATGTATCCACAGTACATCAGTCAAAGGGCCTTGAATATGACCATGTTATAATAACTGACTTGGTGGATGGGGAGTTTCCAATTTATGATGAAAGAGTTATTGACAGCGAAGAAGAAAGAAGACTTTTTTATGTAGCCATAACAAGAGCAAAGAAACACTTAACTCTATTGGTTCCTAAAAAAAGAATGCACACGAAGGTCAATCCTTCTGTCTTTATAAGAGAAATAAAAAACGCAAAATAAAAAAGGGTTAGATTTTTCTAGCCCTTTTGTTGTCTTCTCTTTTTCTTTTTTACAAAAAATATGTCTAAAAACCATGCAGTGCATAATGATATTATTCCACTTGCAAGGGACAATACAAAATATTCCAGCATAGAAAGTGCCACTGGATCCGTTAGATTTGTTATAGCTACAATAAACGTAATCATAGCCGCTGCCAGTAATAATAGCCCAAATAAGTACTTTACAATTCCTTCACGCTTTATAAAAAAGAAAACAACAATCACAATTAACATTGCGAAAACACAAAACATCGGAACTTTTATTACTTTATCCATATTGTCATTTATCATTTCTAAAATTGATCTCATAATATCTCCTTTGACCTATTAGCCTTATTATATCATGAAAACAGAATGCTGTAATTATTTTTCCTCTATGATAAAATAATTTTATACGCACCAGTAGCTCAAGGGATAGAGCATCGGTTTCCGGAACCGCATGTTGGGGGTTCGAATCCTCTCTGGTGCGCCATTTTATTTTAGATTGTCATAGATTTCTTTTACTTCATCTTCTGAAAATTCATACATCTTATTGCAGTAGCTGCACTTTATTTCAACTTTACCCTCTTCTTTAAGAATATCTTTCACTTCTTCGTCTCCAAGGGAAATTATTAATTTTTCAATCTTATCACGATTGCAAGAACATTTATATCTTCTTTCGTCAACTCCAACTAACTTTGGATTAAACTCTTTAAAATATTTTTCAATTACAGCTTGAGGACTCTCTTCTTCAACAAATAGAGAACTTATTGCAGGAAAGTCCTTTAATGCACTTTCAAGCATATCCAAATCTTCATCATCATAATTTGGAAGAGCTTGAATAAATAATCCTCCTGCAGACTTTACACTGTAGTCAACATCAACAAGAACACCTAAACTAACCACCGTTGGCATTTGATATGATGAATAGAAATACTTTGCAAAGTCTTCTGCAATTTCTCCATTAACAAGCTCTGTATAGCCATTGTAAGGCTGTCCAAATCCAAGGTCTCTCGTTACAACTAGATTGCCATTGTGTCCTACAAAACCTCCCACATCAAGCTTTGGTTTTCCTTCCACTGATGGTATGTCAATCTTAGGGTTTTGAATGTAGGATCTAATGTCACCATAATAATTTATTTCAGATACAAGTAGGCCAGCAGGACCATCTCCCTGAATTTTTAATATTATTCTCTCTTTTTCGTTTTTAATCTCTGAGCCCATTAGAGAAGCCATGGTTGAAAGCCTTCCTAGAGCTGCCGTTGCAGTGGTAGAAGTCTCATGAACTTGTCTCATCTCTTCAACAAGCTCAGTGGAGTTTATTATAAAGAAACTCAAAGTCTCTTTTTCATTTAAATATCTGTATAGTTGAACCATTTTATCATCCTTTATTTAATTAATTTTATTTCAAAAATGCAAAAGCCCCTTTACAGGGGCTAAGTTGTACTTCTAAAAAAATTTATATTATAATTTTACTACATTAGAAGCTTGTGGACCTTTAGTTCCTTCTACTACTTCGAATTCAACTTCTTGTCCTTCGTCTAAAGTTCTGAATTCACCATTGTCTTCTAAAGCAGTGTAGTGAACGAAAACGTCTTCGCCTTCATCTGTAGAAATAAATCCAAATCCTTTAGTTGCATTAAACCATTTTACTTTGCCTTTTGCCATTTTGTTCCTCCAAAAAAATTAACCAATAAATAATTAACAGCTTTATTTACTGTACTTTAAAAGTATATCATGTTTTATTTATTACTGCAAGAAGCGTTTTATTTTTGACAAGTTATAAGTATTCTCTGAGTATATTCTTCTATATCTTTTCCCGTATCAAAATCTTTTATTTTAAAATTACTAAATCCAATTTCTTTAAGCATCTCTTTTAAAATTTCAGTAGAATAGTATTTTTGATGTTGGTACTCAGTAATCCTATTATACGCTCCCTCTTCTTCTACAAAGAAGTCAAGAATCATATCAACCTCTTTATTTTCATAATCATACTCGTTTTGCCAAGTGTAAAAAATATTTTCGTACTCATACACATAGCTATTGTCTCCTAGAACATTTTCTATTTTGTCCAAAGAGTTTACATCAAAAGAAAAATAAGATCCATGTTTCAAAGAATCGTACACGTTTTCAAAACTTTTCTTTACAGTCTCATAATCTTTCAAATAGTTTATGGTATCTAATGTGGAAAATGCAAAATCAAAATAGTCTTTTATCTCTAACTCCTCTATACCTATGTTTAGGTATCTTATATTTGAGTAGTCTATTAGCTTATTAGAGGCAATTTCTAACATCTCCACACTTGGATCTAGTCCAAAATACTCTTTTGAATTTCCTATAAAGTATTTTGTCATATTTCCCGTTCCAATTCCTATTTCAAGTATGTTCATGTTTTCTTTGAAATCCACATTTTCTTTTATTATTCTACTATGGTTTTCATAGTCGATGTCAAAGACAAGTTTATCGTAGATACTTGAAAACTCATTATACATCTATATCTTCCCAGCTGAAGATATAAGGAATATTTCTGTAATTTTTACCATAGTTTAGTCCATATCCAACTATGAACACATCTTCAATCTCAAATCCTCTAAAATCAGGTTTAAGTTCCACTTGTCTTCTACTTGGCTTGTCCAATAGTACACATACATTTAATGTTTTTGGATTTCTTTTTCCAAATAGTTCCTTTAAATTTTTAAGTGTGTGACCAGAGTCCATAATATCATCCACAATTAAAACATTTTTACCTTCAATTTCTTCTCTAATGTCACTTATTATATTTACCTGTCCTGAGCTTTCCTCTCTCGACTCATAGGATGAAGTTATTGCAAAGTCAACCACAACTGGAATCTCAAGTTCTCTTATAAGGTCTGCTGCAAACACAAATCCTCCCCTTAAAACAGGGATTACTATAACCTCTTCACCATTGTAATGCTCTGTTATTTCTCTTCCAAGCTCTTTAACTCTACTTGCTATTTCTTCACGACTAAAAAGTACTACTTCTTTTTTATTTTCCATATTACTCATCCTTTAAATATTTTTTAAATTGTCCGATTAAATAAAGGGAACCGGTTATGATAATTTTTTCTTCTGGTAAAATTTTATCTCTAATAAAGTTACAAGCCTCTTCAACGCCACTTGTTATTACAATTTCCTTATTGTACTCTTTTAGCTTCTTGGCGAACTCTTTCGGATCCATTGCCCTTTCATAATCAATTTTAGTTATTATAACCCTCTTTGAAAACTTTATTATATCCTCCAGATGGTCAATAATATCTTTATCCTTCATGGAACCAATAACTAGATTAAAATCTTTTAAGTTAAGCATTTCAACATTTTCTCTTAAGGCCCTTATACCTTCATAGTTATGGGCACCATCTACTATTATAAGAGGATTCTTTTTCAACACTTCCATTCTACCTTCAAAGTAAAGCTCTTTAACTGCTGATTTTATTTTTTGAACATCTGGGTTTTTTATTATTTCACTAAGAGCTAAAATAGCAAGGCATATATTTGATATTTGATAAGAACCTAAAACATTTGTTTCAAGTTTCATTCCCCCATACTCAAACTTTGAACCTGCTGGCGAAATTTCTTTTGCATTATAATCAGTTGATTTTAAAAATTTAAAATTTGCATCTTTATTTTTTGCTTCTTTTAAAATAACTTCATCCACAAAGCCTTCATGCTCAAATGAAACCACTCTTCCATTTTCTTTTATTATTCCTGCCTTGTGGTAGGCTATCTCTTCCAAAGTGTTTCCAAGTCTATCCTGGTGGTCATAGTCAATTGTGGTTACTATACTTAGTAAGTTTGAATCAAAAATATTTGTAATATCAAATCTACCACCAATTCCAGTTTCAACCACAAAATAGTCAGGCTTTTCATTATCAAATATCTTTAGAGCAAGGAGAAATGAAACTTCAAAATAATTTAAACTCTTTAAGTCTTTAATTTCTATTTTTTCTAAAATCTCTTCCACATTTTTAATTAAAAGCTCTTGTGAAATTGGTTTTAAATCTATTTTTATTCTCTCCTCATACTTTTCCAAATGGGGAGATGAAAAATGCATTACTTTATATCCCTGTTCTTTTAACAGAGTTGATAAAAAAGTTCCAACCGAGCCTTTCCCATTGGTGCCAGCAATTTGAATTATTTTGTTTTCATCTATTCTAAGTTCAAGCTTTCTAAGGACTCTTTCAAAATTAGAAGAGTCCTCACTATGTCCATAATTTACATTTTCTATTAAATCAAGAGCTTGTTTATATTCCATTTACCTTTTCTCTCACCTTTTGTAGTGCTGTGTCAACTTCTTCCTTCATTGAAATATATTTTTCAAGCTTTTCTCTCTCTTCAGCAACAACTTTTTCTGGTGCTTTGTCCACAAAATTTTTATTAGAAAGTTTTCCTTCTGCCCTCTTAATTTCTCCTGACAGTCTGTCTTGTTCCTTTGTAAGTCTGTCTAGTTCCTTACTGTAATCAATAAGTTCATCAAGAGGAATAAAACCCTTAAATCCATTTTGTACTATTGATATAGAGTCTTCTGAAGTCATATCTTCATCTGCAAAATGAGTTTCTGAAACTGAAGCAACTGTTTTAAAATGATGAGAAATATTTTCAAGTTTTGATTTAATTTCATCATTTTCAACCAAGATGAATAACTCAGCTTTTTTGCTTGGTGCAATATCAAGCTCTGCCCTTGCATTTCTAATTGCCTTTGTTGTTTCTATCAACATTTCTATCTCTTCTACATCTTCTTTAAAGCAGAAAGAGCTGTTGTACTCAGGCCAAGTTTCATTTATTAACATATCCTTTTTATTTGGCATAATAGAGTAAATTTCCTCTGTGATATATGGCATAAAAGGATGAAGTAGTTTTATAACATTGTCAAGCACATGAATTAAAGTTGATTGTGCAGCAACTTCGGACTCTTCATTACCCTCTTCATAAAGTCTTGGTTTTACAAGTTCAATATACCAGTCACAGAATTCATTCCAAATAAAGTCATATATCTTATCAGCAGCAAGTCCTATTTCATACTTGTCTATGTTTTGATCTACGTTTTTAATCAAGCTATTTAATTCTGATATTATCCACTTGTCTTCAACTTCAAGTTTTACATCTTTAATATCTTTTATCTTTTCTTCTTTTAGATTCATAAATATAAATCTAGTTGCGTTCCAAAGTTTGTTTGCGAAGTTTCTGTTTGCTTCAACCCTCTCCATATAGAATCTCATATCATTTCCTGGGGAGTTTCCAGTAACAAGAGTAAATCTAAGGGCGTCTGCTCCATAGTTTTCAATTACTTCTAATGGGTCAATTCCGTTATTAAGTGACTTAGACATCTTTCTTCCTTGAGAGTCACGAATAAGTCCAGTAAAGTATACATCCTTAAATGGAAGTTCTCCCATATTGTGTATTGATGAAAATACCATTCTTATAACCCAGAAGAAGATTATGTCATATCCAGTTACAAGTACATCTGTAGGGAAGAAATATTCTAAATCTTCTGTTTTATGTGGCCAACCTAAAGTTGAGAAAGGCCATAGTGCAGATGAAAACCATGTGTCCAATGTGTCTGGATCTTGAACCACATTTGAACTTCCACACTTTGGACAGGTATCAACGTGTTCCTTAGATACAATCACTTCACCACAGTCTTTACAATAGTAAACTGGGATTCTGTGACCCCACCAAAGTTGTCTTGATATACACCAATCTCTTGTGTTAGTAAGCCAGTTTTCATAGGTTTTGCCAAGTCTATTTGGAATTAGATTAAGCTTTCCATCTTCATAGGCTTCAAGTGCTTCCTTGGCAAATTTTTCCATTTTAACGAACCATTGTTTTGATACAACAGGTTCAATAACAGTTCCACATCTCTCACAGTGACCTACTGCGTGACTATGGTCTTCAATCTTTTCAATAAGTCCAAGTTCTTCTAGGTCCTTAATCATTTCTTTTCTAGCTTCTATTCTTTCCATGCCAGAGTATTTTCCGTAACCTTCAGATATATGACCAGTTTCATCTATTACGATACATTGACCAAGATTATGTCTTTCTCCAACTTCAAAGTCGTTAGGGTCGTGGGATGGGGTAATCTTTACCATGCCTGTTCCAAATTCCATTTCCACATAATCATCGGCAATTATAGGAATTTCCCTTTCTACTAATGGTAGTATTAGTTTTTTTCCAACAATGTCCTTATATCTTTCATCCTCAGGATTAACCGCAACAGCCAAGTCTCCAAGCATAGTTTCTGGTCTTGTGGTGGCAATAACTATATAGTCATCCTCATCTTTAAAAGGATATTTAATATGCCAAAGTTTTCCATCTTCATCGACATGTTCAACTTCCGCATCGGATACCGCTGTACCACAGGACACACACCAGTTTACAATACGGTCGCCCCTATATATAAGGCCTTCATTATACATCTTTATAAACACTTCTAGTACCGCATCAGAAAGGTGTTCGTCAAGTGTAAAGGCCTCCCTTGACCAGTCACATGACACACCAAGTTTTTGAAGTTGGTTCTTTATATTTCCACCATAAATTCTAGTCCAGTCCCAAGCTTCTTCCAAAAACTTTTCCCTTCCCAAGTCCTTCTTGCTCTTGCCTTCAGATTCAATCTTTTGAACAACTTTCATTTCAGTTGAAATACTGGCGTGGTCCGTTCCTGGAATCCAAAGGGCGCTGTAACCTTGCATTCTCTTTCTTCTTATAAGAATATCTTGTAGTGTATTATTTAAAGCATGACCTAAATGTAGTACACCTGTAACATTTGGTGGTGGCATAACAATTGTAAAAGGCTTTTTGTCCTTATCCACTTCTGCTCTAAAGTATCCGTTATCCTTCCATGTTTTGTAAATTTTTTCTTCAAATGATTTGGGATCATAAGTTTTTTCCAAATTTTTCATTCTGTACTCCCCTTTTTTCTAAAGTTTTATCTTTTTGTCTTTGATTATAATAAAAAAACCTTCCATCCACTTAGGACGAAAGGTTCCGTGTTACCACCTAATTTTCATTATTCAATGACACTCAAATGATTATAAAGTAATCAACTTTACTCCAAAGCAACCTTCAATTAAAACATTTAGAAGATTTCACCAAACTCTTCCTCTCTAAAAAATAATTTTAACTTACTCCTCTTCTTCAACGTAAATATCAATTTTATAGAAATATTATCATATTTTAATGAAAATATCAAATTAAAAATTGATTGTACTTCTTTTCATCTCCAATGGTACTACTTGAGTTATGTCCTGGATAAACTATTAGTTCATCATCAAGTAGTTTAATTTTCTCAAGTGAATTTTTCATATCTTCTGGGCTACTTGTAGGTAGATCTGTTCTTCCTATGGAGTTTCTAAATAGTGTGTCTCCAGTGAAAAGATTTTGTCCAATTTTAATACATTGACTTCCTATGGTGTGACCAGGTGTATAAATGAACTCAATTTTGTGGTCATTGAAATAAACTTCACTGTCTTCATTTACATAAAAGTCAGCGTCTATACTTATATCACCATACATTGCCGCACTTAAATTGAGGTTAGGGTCTAGTAACAATTCCCTTTCCTTTTCATGGGCATAAACAGGTGTGTTGTACTTTGCTCTGAGCTGTTCGCAAGAACCAATATGGTCCCCATGTCCATGGGTTAAAAGAATTTTTTCAAGTTTTAAATCCCTGTTTTCAATTAAATCCACTAGTGCATCAAATTCATATCCAGGGTCTATTATAATTGCTCCATCTCCTTCAATTATAATATAAATATTTTCCACAAGTCTTCTTGTTTCAATCTTTAATACTTCCATATTTTCTCCTAATATATTTTGCTACTATCAAGTTGAATAGTAACTGGACCATCGTTTACAAGTTCAACCTGCATATCAGCTGCAAATTTACCAGTTTCAACCTTGAGCCCAGTTAGCTGTCTTAATTCCTTTACAAACTCTTCATAATATTCATTTGCCTTTTCATGTTTGGCAGATTCTATAAAGCTAGGCCTGTTTCCCTTTCTTGCATCGCCGTAAAGTGTAAATTGAGATACTACTAAAAATTCTCCGCCAATGTCTTGGATTGAAAGGTTCATCTTTCCTTCTTCATCTTCAAATACTCTAAGCTTTGAAACCTTTTTTAATATATAGTCCATATCATCTTTTGTATCACCTTCATGAACTGCAAGAAGAATTAAAAACCCTTTGGATATTTCACCTATCTTTTCATCTTCTACAGTTACTGAAGCTCTTTTTACTCTTTGTATAACTGCTCTCATTATGCTGTCACCCTATAAACGTCCAATGTTCCTTTTATACTTCTCAACGCCTGTAGAATGTCCTTCACCTGTTGAGTGTGATTTACTTCTACAATTATATTTATGGTATATGTCTTGTCCTTGTTTTTAATAACATTCATGCCCTTGGTGTCTGTGCCAAGTTCTGATATCTTTGATGTCAAGTTTGCCAAGTATCCAAATCTATCAAATGCAATAATTTGAATTTCAACATTGTAAGTCGATTCATCATCAGCATCCCAATACACATCAATAAGTCTATTAGGATCAATATTTGAAATATTTGAGCAGTCCTTTCTATGAACGGAAACTCCTCTACCTCTTGTAATATAACCTACGATATCGTCTCCCGGAACAGGGTTACAACATTTTGCAATCTTGATTTGAATATTGTCCACGCCCTTAAGTACGATTCCATGTTCTGAACTCTCAGGTATGTTCTTTAACTCAATATCATGTTTTTCTTCTTCTATTTCGTCTGTCTTGTAATATTCCTTATGAAGTTCCTTTAGCTTAGGCATAATCTGTGTTAAAGGAGTTGTCCCAAAGCCAATGGATGCATACATGTCGTCAAGAGAGTTAAACTTCATCCTCTCCATAACATTATTAAGCCAGTCTTCTTTTAAAATCTCATTAAAGGTGTAACCCTGCTTTCTAACTTCCTTTTCAAGCATGTCTCTACCCTTAACTATGTTGCTATCTCTTTCCTTCTTTTTGAAATATTGTTTAATCTTCTGTCTAGCCTGAGATGTCTGTACAATTTTAAGCCAGTCCATGCTAGGGCCTGAAGAAGTTGTTGAAGTTAGTATCTCTACAATATTTCCAGTTTTTAATTTATATGTCAAAGGTACAATTCTTCCATCTACTTTTGCACCAACACATTTATTGCCAACTGCTGAGTGAACTCTATAGGCAAAGTCAATTGGAGTTGAGCCTTCCCTAAGTTCTATTACATCTCCCTTTGGTGAGAATACAAATACTTCATCTGAAGTAAAGTTTTCTTTAAAAGAGTTTATAAACTCTCTGGAGTCGGACATGTCCTTTTGCCATTCCATAAGCTCTCTAATCCATGCCAACTTTTCATCAAGGGACGATTTCTTTCCGCTAGTTCCCTCTTTGTACTTCCAATGGGCTGCAATACCATATTCAGCAGTTCTATGCATTTCATAAGTTCTAATCTGTACTTCAAAAATCTCTCCACGCGGCCCTATAACAGTAGTGTGAAGTGATTGGTATAGATTTGGTTTTGGCATGGCTATATAGTCTTTAAATCTGCCTGGAATCGGCTTCCAAAGTGTATGCACCGCACCTAGAACACCATAACAACTTTTAACGCTATCAGTGATTACCCTCACCGCTGAAAGGTCAAAAATCTCTTCAAAGGCCTTTCCCTGTTGATACATCTTACGGTAGATACTGTAGATGCTCTTAGGTCTACCACTTATTTCTCCAGTAATTCCAAGTTCTTCCATTGCCAAGTTCAAAACTGAAATAATATCTTGAATAAAAGACTCTCTCTCTCTTCTTTTAAGCTTTACTTTTTCAACCAAATCGTAATATATCTTTGGTTCTAAATATCTTAAGCTAAGATCTTCCAGTTCCCATTTAACAGTACTAATACCAAGTCTATGTGCCAGTGGAGCGTAGATTTCTAAGGTCTCTGTGGCCTTTTCAATCTGTTTTGTCCTCTCCATATACTCAAGAGTTCTCATGTTGTGAAGCCTGTCAGCTAACTTTACAATTATAACCCTTATGTCCTTTGACATAGCCAAAACCATCTTACGAAGGTTTTCAGCTTGGTTTTCCTGTTTAGACTTGTAATAGATTTTATTAAGTTTTGTTACACCTTCAACCAAAAGAGTTATCTCTTCACCAAATATTTCCGTTAACTCTTCTTCAGTAACTTCTGTGTCTTCAAGAACATCATGTAAAAGACCTGCAACTATGGTTTCATCGTCCATGTTCAAGTCCGCCAATATATTGGCAACTGCAACCGGATGTATAAAATACGGTTCACCGGAACTTCTGAACTGTCCTTCATGCACCTTTTCAGCCAAATCATATGCTCTTGTTATAAGTTCTTTGTCCACATCCGGATTGTAGGATTCTATTTTTTGAAGCAAATCATCAAGCATTTTACACATCTCCATCGCATTAAATAATACTATTATAGTATCATATTTTTAGTTAATCTTCAATTTAACGAAGGTCTACAATTCTGATTTGTAGATTTTTATTTCCCATAAATTCATTTATATCAGGATAGTAGATTATATCTATAAAAGGATTTTTATTACTTCCCTTTGATACCACATAGTCATATATAACTTTTATCTTTTCCTTGTTAGAAAACATTATTCCATCAAGCTTTCTTCCCCTGGCCTTAAGTTGAAGTTTTAAAGTGTTTTCATTTTTGCCAAGAATTTTCATATCAAGCACTTCAATATTTCTATCTCCAAACACAGGCTTAGGATTGCCTGCGCCATATGGTTCCAACGTGTTGATAAGCACTACAATTTCAAATGTTACCTTGTCTATAAACAGTTGACTGTCAATATATTTCTTTGGAATTAAATCTTCTTCTGTTAATTTTGAAGAGTCTAATAGGCTTGAATAAAGTAAATCGAAATTCTCTTCATACACCGAAAGGCCACATGCCATCGGGTGTCCTCCAAAAGATTTTAACATCTCTTTAAATGGAAAAATATTTTTATACATGTCATACTCAGCAATACTTCTGCCAGAGCCCTTTAAAACTCCTTCTTCCCTTGCTGCTGTAAAAACAATTGTAGGCCTATTGTAAAACTCTTTAACACGTCCTGCAATTATACCTGCCAATGACTCGTGGATGGACTTTTCACATACTAGGATTATATCTTTTTTGTAAAGCTCTTCACTCTCCACCTTGTCCATTACAAGCTTTACTCCTTCTTCCGTCAAAGCCTTTCTCTCGTTGTTTAACTCCACAAGTCTTTTTGCAATTTCATCAATACGCTCAAGATTTTCTTCCAAGAAGAGTTCTATTCCCAAGGTTGCAGTGTCAAGCCTTCCTGCTGCGTTAATACATGGTCCAAGTATAAATCCAATTTTATATACATCAATACTTTCCTGCTCTAGTTTTGTTTCCCTAATAAGGGCTTTGATTCCATAGTTATTGGTCTTATGAATCTTTTTAAGACCTTCCATTACAAAAAATCTATTTTCATCTAAAAGGTCTACAATATCTGCCACAGTACCCATGGCAACATATTCAAGCAAGTCCATTAAATAATCCAGATCTCCATCCAATTTTAGGTAGAGGCCATACATAAATTTAAAAGCAACCCCTGCACCACAAAGTTTTTTAAAGGGATATTCACAATCACTTCTATTTGGATTTAGCACAGCATTTGCCTCTGGAAGTATATCTTCGCCATTTTCGTCCTTAGTAACTTGGTGGTGGTCCGTTATAATTACATCCATGCCAAGTTCCCTAGCAAGCTTCACCGGCTCAAAGGAACTGATTCCATTGTCGCAGGTGATAATTAAATCTACTCCCTCTTCCTTTGCCTTCTCAACAATCCTCTTTGAAATTCCATATCCATCTTCAACTCTATGTGGTATGGCATATGAAATATTTTCAGTAAAGAGCATAAGACCATCTAGTAGTGTCATGGTAGAAGAGTTACCATCTTGGTCATAGTCTCCCACAATCCTTATATGTTTATTTAAATCTATGGCTTCAATTAGCATATCCACTGCCTTGTCCATGTCCTTCATCAAGAATGGGTCATGCATTGAGTTTTCAGCTGTGGGGTTTATATATTTTGGTATATCGTCATATTCGACATTTCTATTTGCAATTATCTTTGCTAAAACTTCATTTATTTCAAAATCATTAGCGATTTTTTTATATTCTTTTTTTGCCGCTTTAATTAACCACTTATTCATTTTTCACCAAAAAAAGATAAGTTATTTTAAAAATATCTTATCTTTCCCTCTTTTATTATTTCTCTTCTTTTTCTTCTTTTTCTGTTGCTATATTGGCTTCATTTGCAATAACTGTTCCCACTGCAGATTTTACAAATTCTAATTTTGTTTTTGAATTTGAGCTTTCAATTACTACAAAGTCATCTCCGATTTTGATCACTTTTCCCTTGATTCCACCAATTGTAATTATGTTGTCTCCTACTTTTAGATTTTCTCTCATCTTATTTACTTCTTTTTGTTTCTTTTGAGAAGGTCTAATCATGAAAAAGTACATGGCACCAAATACGATGACCATAAAACTTATTGAACTAAATAATTGTTGTTGTGGCATATTCTCCTCCTTTATTTGTGGTATTCATAACCATATTTTTCATAAAATTCATTTTTATATTCGAGGAAATTATCCTCAAGAATTGAATTTCTAATATTATCCATCATATTTATTAAAAATGATAAGTTGTGAATTGTCAATAGCCTTGCTCCAAGTATTTCATTTACACTTATCAAATGTCTAATATAGGCCTTTGAATAGTTTCTACATGTATAACAATCACATTCACTATCCAGTGGACTAAAATCATTTTTATATTTTGCATTCCTAACAACCAATCTACCATGGGTTGTTATTGCAGTTCCATTTCTTGCAATCCTAGTAGGAAGAACACAGTCCGCCATGTCAACTCCTGCTTCTACAGCTTCGAAAAGATAGTCAGGAGTTCCTACACCCATTAAATATCTCGGTTTATTTTCTGGCATAAATGGTGTTGTGTAATTTAACATCTCAATCATAAGCTCTCTCGGCTCTCCCACAGATAGACCACCAATTGAGTAGCCAGGTAAGTCTAGCTTTGCCGATTCAATTGCAGAAAACTTTCTAAGATCTTTGTACATACCACCTTGAACAATTCCAAAAAGTGATTGTTTGTCAGTGTTCTTGTGGTACTCTTTGCACCTTTCTAGCCATCTCAGAGTTCTTTCAGTAGAGTTCTTTATATAGTCATAGGTTGATGGATATGGTGCACATTCATCAAATGCCATCATTATGTCAGAACCAATGTCATTTTGAATCTCCATTGACTTTTCAGGAGAAATAAAATGTTTTGATCCATCAATGTGGGAACGAAACTCCACTCCCTCTTCGGTTATTTTTCTAATCTTATTTAAACTAAATACTTGAAAGCCTCCTGAGTCTGTAAGTATAGGCCTGTCCCAGTTCATAAACTTATGAAGTCCGCCTGCCTGTCTTAATACCTCTTGTCCAGGTCTTAAGTATAAATGGTAGGTGTTCCCAAGTATAATCTGTGCTCCAATGTCCTTTAACTCTTCTGGAGTCATCGTCTTAACAGTCGCTCTAGTACCAACTGGCATAAACACTGGTGTCTTTATGTCTCCATGGGGAGTGTGAATTATACCTGCCCTGGCCTTGGTATTTGAGGACTTCTTTTCTATTTCATAACTTATCATATTAATCCCTCTTTATAAACATAGCATCGCCAAAGGAGAAAAATCTATATCTTTCCTTAACTGCAATGTCATATGCCCTTAAAATATTTTCCTTAGTTGAAAATGCCGATACCAGCATCAAAAGTGTTGACTTAGGTAGATGGAAGTTTGTAATTAAACTGTCCACAACTTTAAATTCAAATCCTGGATAGATAAAAATATCAGTCCATCCACTGTCTTCCCTTATGTCTCCATGCTTTTTTGCAACTGATTCTAAAGTTCTAATGCAGGTTGTTCCTACCGCAATTATATTTTTGCCATTTTTCTTAGCTTCATTAATTGCATCTGCCGTGTCCTTTGGCATAATATACATTTCAGAGTGCATGTTATGCTTTTCCACATCATCAACCTTAACAGGTCTAAAAGTTCCAAGTCCAACATGAAGGGTGACAAATTTTACAATAACGCCCTTTTCTTCTATCTTTTTCAAAAGTTCCTTTGTAAAGTGTAGTCCTGCAGTTGGCGCTGCAGCAGAGCCTTCATGCTTTGCATACACAGTTTGATATCTCTCTTTGTCTTCAAGTTTTTCAGTTATATATGGTGGAAGGGGCATGTTGCCAAGTTTATCTAATATCTCTTCAAAGATTCCATCATAATAAAACTTTACAAATCTATTTCCCTCATCACTAATATCAACCACTTCGCCTTTTAGTAAACCATCTCCAAATGAAATTTCAGACCCAAGTTTCATCTTCTTACCTGGCTTTACAAGAGTCTCCCAAACATCATCGTCGCCTCTTTGTACCAGAAGGACTTCTATCTTTTCGTCCTTGCCCGGCCTGTTTCCAAAAAGCCTTGCGGGAATAACCCTGGTGTCGTTAAGCACCAGCACATCCCCTGGGTTTAAATAATCTATAATATCATAAAACTTTTTATGTGAAATTTCTCCACTTGACCGACTCATGACCATAAGCCTTGACTCATCCCTGTTCTTAATGGGATGTTGGGCTATGAGACTTTCGTCTAAGTCAAAATCAAAATCATCTGTTTTCAATATCTACTCCTCATACTCTATTCCAAAATGTTCATAAGCCCTCTTAGTAACCATTCTACCTCTACTGGTCCTGTTTAAAAATCCGATTTGAAGTAGATAGGGCTCATAAACATCCTCTATTGTAATGCTCTCTTCTCCCGTTGAAGCAGCAATGGTGTCTACTCCCACAGGCCCTCCATTAAAATTATTTATAATGGTTAGAATTATCTTTTTATCTACGCTGTCCAAGCCCAAGTTATCCACTTCAAGCATATCCAGTGCATGATTTGCAACATCCTTGTCGATTTTGCCATCATGTAGCACCTGTGCATAGTCTCTAACCCTCTTTAGAAGCCTATTTGCTATTCTTGGAGTCCCCCTGCTTCGTCTAGCGATTTCAAGAGCTCCTTCATCGTCAATCTCAACATCTAAAACTCCTGCCGAACGCTTTACAATCTTTGCCAAGTCTGAATTGGAATAAAGTTCAAAGTTTAGTAACACACCAAATCTATCCCTTAACGGCGAAGTTAACTGTCCCGCCCTTGTAGTTGCTCCTATTAATGTAAAGTGTTCCAAGTCTATTCTCAAAGACCTTGCAGAAGGTCCCTTTCCAACGATTATATCAAGGGCAAAGTCCTCCATTGCAGGGTATAGCACCTCTTCAACGGAGCGATTTATTCTGTGAATCTCATCGATAAATAAAACATCGTCCTTTTGTAAGTTGGTTAAAATAGATGCTAAGTCTGAAGGCTTTTCTATGGCTGGTCCACTGGTAATTCTAAGATTTACTCCCATTTCATTTGCAATTATATTTGCCAATGTGGTTTTACCAAGTCCCGGTGGCCCATGTAATAGCACATGGTCCAGCGCTTCTCCTCTCTCCCTTGCAGCTTTTATAAATATATCAAGTTTTTCCTTTGCCTTGTCCTGGCCAATATAATCACCCATCCACTTGGGTCTTAAAGAGTTTTCGATGACTTCGTCTTGAGAAATAAAATTTCTCCCAACTATTCTTTCGTTAGAATCTTCCACCATTATCACCTCTTACTCTCTAAATTCTTCATGGCAAGTTTTATCTTGTCTTCAAGTCTAAGTTCAGGATCAAGTTTTCTTAACACCTTCTCCACATCATTCTTCATATATCCAAGATTTATTAATGCTTCCAGTGCAAAGCTGTCGTCATCGTCAAAAGAATTTACGCCTTCATTTGCAGTAGGAAGTTCAAAGTCCTGTCCAATCTTGTCCTTAAGTTCTAAAATTATTCTTCCTGCGGTCTTTTTCCCAATTCCTGGCGCTTTTGTTAAAAGCTCTATGTCATTGTTGTGAATAGAGTATTTAATATCATTAGCATTTAAAGTTGAAAGTAGTCCTATGGCAACCTTTGGACCAACGGAAGAAACCTTTATAAGAAGTTTAAACAAATCTAACTCTTCTTCAGTAGCAAATCCATATAGAAAAACTCCATCTTCCCTTACGATATATTCTGTGTATAACTTAAAGGTCTCATAAGTATTTAACTCTGCAATTGTACTGGCAGTTGTAAAAATTCTATAACCTATTCCATTGTTTTCAATTATAACTTCACCTTGTAAAATGGATTTAACATCTCCAATAATATAAGCGTACAATCTCTTACCTCATTTCATATAAATCTTTAAACTTGCTACTGAAACAATGGCAAATAGCAATTGCAATAGCATCTGCTGCGTCATCGGGCTTTGGTATATGGTCAAGTCTCAACATATTTTTTACCGATTGTTGTACTTGAAATTTATCTGCCCTTCCATATCCTACAATCCCCTGCTTAACTTGAAGGGGAGTATATTCATAAATGGAAAGTCCATTATTTATTCCAGCAAGAATTTCCACGCCCCTGGCCTGGGCAACTGTAATGGCAGTTTTAACATTTTTATTAAAAAACAGTTCCTCTATTGCCATGTCAGTTGGTTTAAATTCCTTTATTATATTTTCCATCTCCATATAAATAAACTTCAGCCTCTCTGTCAGGGGTGAAGTTGAAGCAGTGGTAATACATCCATATTCAACCAATTTAAATTTATTATTTTCAAAATCCAAAATAGAATATCCAACTATTGCTATTCCTGGATCTATTCCTAAAACTCTCAAAATAACACCTCATTATAATTTTACCATATATTCGTAAAGCAGTTTCACATCTATGTGGCAAAATAAAAAGAGGGTATCCCCTCTTAATATCTACTTAGAACTCTATCATTTACGCCATACCATATGGCTTCCTTACTTAGGAACTTGATTGAGCGCATATAGGTTTTTAATAATTTGTCAAATAATAATTCCAGTTCTTTTAAAGTTATAAATCTCTCTTCTACGATATAGGTGTTGACACCGTCATATCTAAAGATTAATTGCTTATCTAAGTATTTATTTAAATAATATATCTTGTCTTTAACAATCCTGTCGAAAAACTTTCTCACAAGTATCTCAGTGTTCTTTTCAAACTCTTTATAATCCTTTAGATTTTCTACAATACACTTCTTAACCTGTCTAGTTTCTTTATCTTTGTAAGTGTGAAGTAATTTCTTCTTACCTTTGATGTCCTTTGGGGAAATTTTGGTGAGAATATAATTTTCTGCCATATTTACTGAATGTAAGTTTTCATAGCCTAGAGTGTAAGCTTCAAGGTATATTGCAAACTCTAACCTTGAAAGGTCGTCATTTAGTATTTTGACTCCTGCAGCTTTTATCTCTTCAACATCCTCCCTGTCCATAAAGAACTTGCCCAATGCATTGTAGGCTCTCTTAGTGCAAGAGTACTTTGGTCTTAGAGTGTTACATCTGTACTGCGATTCAATAACCGAAAGTAAAAGGTATAGGGAGTCTAGGTCATCTTGATATAGAAATCTCGACTTCAATTCATCTTTTAACTTGTCTTCTTTTTTTCTAGCAAGATGCATAGTCCCTCCTTTTCATACTTTTAATTAGAATACAAAAGAGTATCTCAAGTCCTTTTCTGCTGCTAGAGCTTCTGCAACTTCTACTATAAAGCAGGACATATTTAAACTTAAGTTTAATGCAAAGTCCAAGTCCCTTTCAAAAGATACACTCTTTGAATATTCTTCTTCAACCTTATCTATATAATTAATTACCAATTGCTTAAGATTTACAGTTTCAAACTCAAATAAGTCAATTGGTTCCAGTTTAATCACATTTTCTGTAAAAACATGTGATTTTGCAAATTTATTTAAATCTTTTTCGTATTTACAATGTTCTCTGAAAGAGCCTTTAAAAGTCATATTCTCCTTATGTGGCAAGCACATGTAGTCGCATAGAAAATGGCTAATAACTCCTAGCTTTTTAGATAAATATTTTCTTTTTACCCTATCTAAGTTCTTAAAGTCAAAAATTTTAGCAAGGTAAATAAGACTAACAATTTCATTTACCAAGAAATCAATACTATATTCCTTGTAATGTCTTACAATTTTATACTGTGGTAATACATCTGGAGATACAGCTCCCCAAGCAAGCCACTTTTTATTTAATTTAATATTATAATCTCTTTTAAGAGTTTCATAAAGTTTATTTGCTATTATAACGTGTGTGTTTGGTAATATAGTAAAACATCCTTTCCATATGTTAATTCTAAATTAACTGCTATTAAATACTACCAAAATTAATATAAAAAGTCAATGGAACTAGCCGCACAAAAACACTATTAAATCTTCAAATTTATAGTCGTCACTACGTAAAACCCTGTTTAAACAGTCGATATAATATTCTCCATATCTCTCTTTTAAATAATTTAAATTTATTGCAATGGACTCCAAATTAAATTCCTTTGACAGTCCTATAATCTTTTTAAAAGAGTCTTTAAATAATTTCTGGTTTAATTCCGATTCAATGTCTTCAGGAAGTACGGTTAAAAAAATATATAGCTGTTTCAAATCGAATCCGGGAATTATTTTTACATCCCCAGTAGCTACACCCTGAATCTTTGATAAAGGAGAAAGTACTCTCTCCCCTGCATTCTTAATTAAACTGTTTGAGCCTTTATCTAAAAGAACATTGTCCGAAAAGAAAACAAGCCCATCTGACTCAATTTCAAAAATATCTTCAAAAGTAATTCTAATATCCATATGACCACCCTTGTTTTTTTAGTATATAATAAGCATAATAGAAAAGCAATAAGGAGTTTAAATGTATAAAAATATATTTAAAGGGCATTTTGTAAAAAGATTAAATCGCTTATTAGCCCTTGTTGACATAAATGGAAAAATAGAAAGTGTTCATATAAAAAACACATCAAGATGTGGTGAAATATTTATTCCCGGTGCAATTTGCTATTTAGAAAAATCTTCAAATCCAAATAGAAAGACAAAATACACTTTAATCTCTGCAGAGAAAAATGGTATCTTAATAAATTTGGATTCGCAAATACCAAATAAAATTATTTTTGATGCAATTGTGGAAGGGAAAATTTTATCAAGTCTTAAACCAGCCGATATAAAAAGAGAAGTAAATTATAAATCTTCCAGATTTGATATATCATTTTATTCCCAAAGTGAGGATAAAAAGTATTTTCTTGAAGTAAAGGGAGTATCCTTGGAAGAAAATGGGATAGCTGCCTTTCCAGGTGCACCTACCACAAGGGGCAAGAAACATTTAGATGAACTTGTGGATGCGGTTAGTGAAGGCTATGGTGCTATATTTGTATTTCTAATACAATTAGAAAATGCTAATTTGCTAGTTCCTAATTACAATATGGACAAAGACTTTTCCATGGCACTAATAAGAGCAAAGGAAAATAATGTATTGCTTAAGGCCTATAACTCTATAGTTACAAAGGACAGTATTAAAATAAATAAGGAGGTTCCCATTAGCTTTGAGGAAAAATATCGCGATAATCTCAGAATATAATCCATTTCATAATGGGCATGTGCATCAAATAAATGAAATAAAAAAAATATATCCAAATTCTACAATTACAGCAATAATGTCGGGAAACTTTGTGCAAAGAGGAGAACCTGCAGTACTTAACAAATATGAAAGATGTAAAAACGCAATCGATTCAAGTGTTGATTTAGTATTACAAATACCTACCATCTATTCCTTACAGTCAGCTGAGAACTTTGCCTTAGGACCATATAATATTTTAGAAGATTTAAATGTAATTGATATTTTATCCTTTGGTGTGGAGACTGAAGACTTTGATAAGCTTTTTGAAATTGCGAAGTTTCAATACGAAAACAAAGAAGAGATTGAAAAAATTATTTCAAACCATATGACTGAAGGTTACTCCTATCCAAAGGCCTTTGAACTTGCAACAAGAGAACTATTTAATGAGGAAGTGGATGTATTTCAGTCAAATAATATTTTGGCATTGGAATATATAAAATCGAAATTAAAAAACAATTCATCCATAGAACTACTTCCAATAAAGAGAAAGGGATCTTCATATCTAAGCCAAGATTACAAAGAAGATTTGCAGCCATCAGCAATTGCAATTAGGAAAATGGTAACCCAAAATAATTTTGATTTAGTTGAAAAGTTCGTTCCTATGTCCACTGCTACAAGCCTTAAAAGCGTAGATTATAGATGGAACTACTACGACATAATAAAATACCACTTCCTTCTATCGAATAAAAAATTTGATACCATTACAGGCTATGAGAAGGGAATGGATGATATGATTGTTAAAAATTTAAAGTTGACTACTAACTTTGAAGATTTTATAGAAAATTCAAAGAGCAAAAGATTTAAAGAAGGACGAATTAAGAGATTTATTTTAAATAGCCTGTTAGATATAACAAAGGACTTTGTGGACGAAGCCATTTCCACAAGACCCAAATTTGTAAATGTGCTAGGGTTTAATGAAAAAGGAAAGGAAATACTAAAAAAAATAAACGACAATTCCGATTTGTCCTTGATCGTAAATAAAAAAGATTTCAACTTGGAAGATGGGCTATCAAAAAAATTATTTAAATTGGAAGATGAAGCAACTACTCTTTACAATATAATTACAGACGAAATCAAGTCTGAGTATGAATATTTTCCCATTGTTGAGAAGTAATAAATTCAATGTTGATATTAGGATAGTAAGTAAATCTCCCAAAAATTCACTATTCAAAAAACGGCCAAGAGGCCGTTTTAATTTATATTACTTTTCAATTTTTACTAACTTTGCTTGAACAACCATCCTCTCATTCACATCGGAACAAGTGGACAGAGTCAATATTTTATCATCTTTATTAGGCAGCTCCCCATCTAAAAAATTCTTTTCCTCTATTCTGGAAATAAATTCTTCAAAATCTTTTTCATCATATGATGGAGACCTATAATCTTCGTATTGATCCGCCTCATAAACCGCAAAGATTTCATATGTGAATCTTCCTTCAAGACTATCAATCACTATATTAGGATTGTCTTCAACGTAATTTTCATCCCTATACTTGTTAAGCGGATTAAAAACATGTCCCGACTTAACATTGTGACCATATAAAATAGTGTTTTGATTTCTAAAATCAAAAGAATTTCTAGAGTCCATGAAAACTGCACCAAATGGATGATAATTTCCCTCATAATCGTGATCTAGATAAAAAGAATTATCCTCTCCTTGAACTATTGGGTAATCCATATCCAAATTTTCAATTAAGAGTCTCCCCTTAATCTGTGGATAAGATTTATTAAGCTCTCGAACAAAGAGTACGGCAGCCTGTATCTCAGGGTCTACCTCCCCCTTATTAGATTTCTCTTTATTTTTTCATTACTCTTATCACGCATGACTTTATATTTATTATCAATAACTTTATAGGCTTGATTATCATTCTTATAAGAATAAATCTTATATACGCTCCATGCAAGTATGAGTACAAGAAGGGCTTGGATGATACTTATAATTTTTCTTTTCATTTAGCCCTCCTCGTTAAGATTTATTTTTTGTCGTCGTCTTTTTTTCTTTGTAAGAACGCAAGAGCAGATGCTGCAATAGCTGCTGCACCTAGATTATTGATTCATTATATATGGAATCCTAAAGTTTCACAAATTACTACTTGTTTATAATGAATTGATTTCAAATTTTAGATGTCTACCTAATTTTAGATATCCGCATAATTTTACCCCTAAAATTATTTCTCAATCTTAGGGGTAATAATTATATTGTTTCTCCGTCTTGAATTGTAAGTACCCTTGGTCCATCTTTTGTGATTGCAAAGGTATGTTCGTACTGGCATGACAGACTTCCGTCTTTTGTTCTAGCAGTCCATCCGTCATCGTCAATTTTACTTCTCCAGTCTCCGGTGTTTATCATAGGCTCAATGGTTATTACCATTCCCTCTTGTAGTCTTAAGCCTCTGCCACTTTGTCCATAGTGAAGTACCATTGGGTCTTCGTGCATACTTCTGCCTATGCCGTGACCTGTAAACTCTCTTACTACTGAAAAGCCATTTGCTTCTGCGTGTTTTTGTATTACATGGCCTATGTCTCCAAGGCGGTTTCCTATAACTGCCTCTTTTATTCCAAGGTAGAGACATTCTTTTGTTATGTCCATAAGTTTGTTTACTTGGTCAGATACTTTTCCAACTTTATAACTCCATGCGGAGTCTCCCATAAAGCCCTCGTATTCAACTACGGTGTCTACTGTAATTAAATCTCCTTCTTTTAGGACTTGGTCACTTGGAAATCCATGGCATATTACATCGTTAACTGATGTACATGTGGCATACGGATAACCTTGGTATCCAATTTGCGCAGGAATACCTCCTTGGCTTCTTATAAATTTTTCACAAAATTTGTCTATTTCTCCTGTGGTAACTCCCGGTTTTATAAAATCTCTTAGCTCTTTATGCATCTGCGCAACTATCTGCCCAGATTTATACATCGCTTCTATTTCTTTAGAATTTTTAATGTAAATCAATTATCTTCATTCTCCTCTGAGTGTTTATCTGAGTTGAAATCTTCTGTTAAAATAACTTTAACTAATTCAATTCTCTTGTTTTTAACAATTTCAACATTGAACTTAACGCCATCTAGTTCCAGTGTAGGTTTTTCTCCGTCCCTTGGTATATAGCCTAGGTGAAATATTATTAGTCCTGCAACTGTGTCGTAGTCTTCTGTATCTTCGTCAAATTCGCTTCCCAGTCTATAGTTTAGTTCGTCTATTTCTAGGTTTCCTTTAACTAGGAATGTGTTTTCATTTATAACTTTGAAGTCAGGCTCGTCGAAGTCATACTCGTCATAGATTTCTCCCATGATTTCTTCTATAAGATCTTCTAGAGTAACTATTCCAGAAAATCCACCATACTCGTCAATTAAAACTGCAAGGTGAACCTTGGCCTCTTGTAGTTCTAAAAAGAGTTCGTTGATATTTTTTCTCTCTGGAACGAAGAATGCGGGTTTTAAAATTTTACGAATGTCCACATTCATAAATCCATGAGTGTAGGCTTCTTTCATAAAGTCTTTAATGTATAGTATGCCGATAATATTGTCTATCTCTTCTTCATACACTGGAATTCTACTGTATTTTAGTTCCATCATCTGGTCAATATAGTCTTCGATTGGACTTGTTATGTCGATGCAAAAGGCTTCTGTTCTTGCGGTCATTATATCTTCTGCAAGCGTGTCATCGAATCCTATTACAGAGTCTATCATCTCTCTTTCAGCTGGGTCGATTATACCCTGTTCTTGTCCAACTTCTACAATTGACTTTATCTCTTCTAGGGTGACTTTTGCTTCCATGTCACTAATGTCTTGTCCTATTAGTCTAAGCACGCCATTTGTAGTTGCAGATAATAGGTATACGAATGGTCTCATTATTTTATAGAAGAAATTTACAACTCCTATGGATATCAAAGAGAATTTTTCTGCATTTTGTAATGCAACTCTCTTTGGTACTAACTCTCCAAATACTAGGTTAAAGTAGGCTAGTATTACTGTTATTAAAATAAATGAAATCTTAGTTGAGTATGGTATTCCAAATTCTTTAAATACTTTTGCAAGTTGTTGTGTAAGTCCTACTGATGCGGAACCCGCACTAAAAAAACCTGCCAAAGTTATTCCAACTTGTATGGTTGATAAAAACCTTGATGGTTCAGCTATTAGCTTTAAAAGTATTTTTGCTCTTTTATTTCCTTCCTCATCGGCTAAGTAATTAATTCTTTTTCTGTCTACGGATACTATCGCCATCTCCGCAGCAGCAAAAAAACCATTAATCGTAGTAAGTAAAATTAAAATTGCTATCTGCTTCGAGACGTCCGGTATAGTGCCTTCCATGTTTCCTCCTAAAAAATTCATTATTATTAAATATAACACATATGAGCTTTTAAAAAAAGTGTTAAGCTTGTAATTCTACAACAAAAGTGTTGCCCTTGTCTTCGAAGTTTCTCCAGTATATTTTTCCATTATGACTTTCTGTAATACTTTTTGCAATTGCAAGCCCAAGACCATACCCTCCCTGTGAGTCCCTTGATCTAGACTTAGACTCTCTTACAAAGCGTTCGAAAATTCTCTTTGCGCAGTCTTCGTCTATTGGTGCTCCCATTGAGGTGACTGAAAATATAATCCTCTTTTCTTTTTTAATCAGTCTAATAAGTATGTCACTGTGTGGCTTTGCATATTTGCAGGCATTGTCTATAAGTATAATTGCAAGTCTTTTAAGTTGTTTTTTATCTCCTTCTAGTGTCAAGTTATCTTCTTTTTCTTCAAATATCATTTTCAAATCATTTTCAAAGGCGATTGATTCAAAGGTAAGTGCTACTTCTTCAACTAGCTCTGAAAAGTTAACTGTTTCAAAGTTTAGTACCATGTTTCCTGAGTCTCGTCTTGCCAAGAAGAGCATCTCTTCCACAAGGCCCTTCATCCTTTTGGTCTCGTGTTCTGTGTTGTCAATCCACTTTATTTGATTCTCGTCATAGTTTTCATATTTTTTTAGTATTTTAAGATTTGCAAGTATAACAGTAAGCGGCGTCTTTAGTTCATGTGAAGCGTCTGCAGTAAACTGCTTTTGGTCGTTCCAGGACTGTTCAACTGGATCCAATGCCTTGGCAATTAAATATTTTGCGATAAATCCGATTAATATCATTGTGAAGACAAAGGAACTTATTAGTGACTTTGCCAAAAGCTTTATCATATTTATTTGTGGGGAAATGTTTAGTAAAAAAAGTATGTGATGTCCATCTGAGGTCTTTACCAGTTGGTATTTAAATTCTTCATTTAAAATAAATCCTCTTGTAGATTGATCAGGGTCAATGCTATTTACGATCTTTTTTATAATATCATCTTTTAATTGTCTATTTATATTGCTGGCAATAAATTTTGGTTCTCCGTCTATCTCATAGACAAAGGTGGGTTGGCTTTTGTTATCTCCTCTTGCAAAAAAAGGCACCCCATATATTTCTCCACCGGTAAATAGTTCTGAAACTACATTTTGTAGATAGTCGTCGGTGCTTATATTTATTACTCTATAAAAGTAAAAAAATATACTTGAAAAAACAATTAAAAGAACTGCTCCTACCAGTGATATTGAAATTATTAAAAATTTTTTCTTTAGTTTATCCAGTATATTCAAGTTTATATCCTAACTTTCTTAACGTTGTTATTTCAACCTTACTCTTTATAAATTTAAGTTTCTTTCTTATAAATGAAATGTAAACTTCTACGTTATTATCTTCTGCGTCTGAATCGTAGCCCCAAATTTTTGAAATTAAATCGTCCTTGGTTACCACTATATTTGCATTTGACATTAGTAGTTTAATAATTTCAAACTCCTTTGCTGTTAGGTTGATGGATTTGAAATTAGTTGAGATGCTATAGTTATTTAAGTCTAGAACTAAGTCTTCAAACTTAAGTTCATCTAGTATAACCTGCCCCTTTCTCCTCGTAATAGCCCTAATTCGCGCTAGGAGCTCTTCTACATCAAAGGGTTTAGTCATATAATCATCTGCACCATAATCCAGTCCTTTGACCTTTGACTTTACTTCGTCTCTTGCTGTGAGCATAAGTATTGGTGTTTCTATTCCCTTTTTTCTAATCTCTTTTAAAACTTCGAAGCCGTCCATCTCTGGAAGCATAACGTCTAGTATAATGCAGTCGTATATTTCAGATGAAGCATAGTAAAGTCCGTCTACGCCAGTGTAGACCATATCCGATTCGTACTTTTCCTCTTTAACTATTTCGGAGATTGCCTCTGCAAGTCTCACTTCATCTTCAACTATTAAAATTCTCATTCACTTCACCTCATTAGTATCATAGTAACAGAGTTTCATTAAAAAATTCTTAAAGAATATTTATTTCATTTGAAATTTTATTAGTTTTTATATGTAAAAAGGGAATGCTTTCGCACTCCCTTTAATAAGCGAATTTATTTTATTTTCCAAATGAGTTTATAATGATTCCACCATATTGGTAAATAAGTGGAGCGAATACTAATGATACTACTGTCATTAACTTAATAAGGATGTTTAGTGAAGGACCTGATGTATCTTTGAATGGGTCTCCAACTGTATCTCCGTTAACAGCTGCAGCATGTGCTGGTGAACCCTTACCACCGTGGTTACCATCTTCAATGTATTTCTTTGCATTGTCCCATGCTCCACCTGCGTTTGACATGAATATCGCCATTAGTACACCTGTGATTAATGAACCTGCTAGTAATCCACCAAGAGCTTCTGCTCCTAATAAGAATCCAATAAGGATTGGTGATACTACTGCAAGAACTCCAGGAACGATCATTTGTTTTAAAGCTGCTGAAGTGGAAATGTCTACGCATGTCTTGTAATCAGGAGTTGCTTTTCCTTCCATGATTCCAGGAATTTCTTTAAATTGACGTCTAACTTCAATAATCATATCGTTAGCTGCTGTTCCTACTGCATCCATTGTAAGTGATGAGAATAGGAATGGAAGCATACCACCGATTAACATACCTGCAACTACTGCTGGTTTTGAAACGTCAATTGATTCAAGTTGTACAACTTCATTATATGATGCGAATAGCGCTAATGCGGTTAGGGCTGCTGATCCAATTGCGAATCCCTTACCGATAGCTGCTGTAGTGTTTCCAACCGCATCTAGTTTGTCAGTAATATTTCTAACTTCTTCTGGTAGGTTTGACATTTCTGCAATTCCGCCAGCGTTATCTGAAATAGGACCATAAGCATCAACTGCTATAGTCATACCACAAGTTGAAAGCATACCAATTGCAGCAACTGCTATACCATAAAGTCCTTGTTGTGGGTTTTGTGCTCCGTTAGCTGAAATAAATGCAACGATTATACCGATTGCAATTATAACGATTGGAGCTGCTGTTGACATCATACCTACTGCAAGACCAGAGATGATATTTGTAGCTGAACCTGTTTCTGATTCTTCTGCAATTTTTTGTACTGGTTTCTTGTCTCCTGAAGTGTAGTATTCAGTGAAGTGAGAAATTAATACTCCAACTACGATACCTATAGCTACAGCTATGAATGGTTGATAGCTTTCAAGAATCATCTTTGAAAGTACTGCTGCACCAATTATAGCTAATATCGCAGAAATTAATGTACCACCATTTAATGCCTTTTGTGGGTCTTTGTCTCCTCTAACTGTTAAGATACCAATAATTGATGCTATAACACCAAGGGCTGCAACTGCAATAGAGTAATAAATACCTTGTGCACCAAAAGCAACCATTCCAAGTGTAATACCTGAAAGGATTGATCCTACATATGATTCGAAAAGGTCAGCTCCCATACCTGCAACGTCCCCTACGTTATCTCCAACGTTATCTGCAATAACTGCTGGGTTTCTTGGGTCGTCTTCAGGGATACCTGCTTCAACCTTACCTACAAGGTCTGCTCCAACGTCTGCAGCTTTAGTGTAGATACCACCACCAACTCTTGCGAAAAGAGCGATTGATGAAGCACCAAAACTGAATCCTGTTACGATTGTTGCATCTTTAAAGATTAAGTAACATGCTGTAATACCGATAATACCAAGACCTACTACGCACATACCCATGATTGCTCCACCTGAGAATGCAACGTTTAAAGCCTTCGCCATACCGCCTTCTTTAGCAGCATTTGCTGTTCTTACATTTGCTTTTGTTGCAGCAACCATACCGATATAACCTGCTGCCATTGATAAAAGTCCACCTAGTACAAAGCAGATAGCTGTCTTAATTCCAACTGCAACGCCTAATACTATTGCAACAACAATTAAGAAAATAAAGATTGCTTTGTTTTGTCTTCCAAGGTAAGCCATTGCACCTTCGTGAATAAAAGAAGATATTTCTTTCATTCTATCTGTTCCCACAGGCATGGAGTTTATTGAATTAAGTTTAATAAAAGCAAAGATTAATGCTAATACTCCTGCACATATGGCAACATAACCAAAAATATTTGATTCCATTTTCTCCTCCTATAAATTTTAATAATAACAAAAATAAAGCGATTTCTTTAATCGCTAAATTTACAATATTACTTCGATATCATAGCCAATATCAATGCTGAAAGTAAAAATATGATTGATGCTACTATAACTATTCTATCAATGTAGTAATTCTTTGAAGTTTTTCTACCATATCCTGCAGTATTAGAGCTTTCTGTAAGTGATGCTAATCCATCTGACTTAGACTCTTGTAATAAAACTGCAACTATAATAACTATACTTGCTAATCCAAGTAGAACTTGTAAAAAAGTATTCATTTGCCACCTCCCGTGCATAAGTTCATTTACGATAATATCATAATTATACATTCCTATCAAGTAAAAAATAAGGAAAGATGTCTATTCCATCGTCAATAGACATCTTAATTATCAAACCTTACTTTAAAAGTTCAAGTGATTTTTCTACTATATTATCAACTGTAAATCCAAACTTTTTAAAAAGCTGTTCAGCAGGTGCTGATGCACCAAAGCCTTCCATTCCTATTGTGATTCCATCTAGGCCAACAACCTTGTCCCAACCAAATGTGGAAAGGGCTTCAACAGAAACTCTCTTTCTTATTTCATTTGGCAGTACATTGTCCCTATATGACTTTTCTTGTCTCAAGAATAGGTCTAGGCTCGGCATTGAAATTACCCTTACGCCATGGCCTAATTTGTTTAGTCTTTCAGCTGCTTCACAGATTAGTCCAACTTCCGAACCTGAAGCCATTAGAATAATATCTATTCTGTCTCCTAAGTCCTTTAGTACATATCCTCCATGCATTGCATCTTTAGATGTTTCTTCAAGATTTTTTAATTTTTGTCTTGATAGAGCAAATACTGTAGGGCCTGTTTTATTTGTAAGTGCATATTCATATGCTGCCGCTGTTTCCATTCCATCAGCTGGTCTAAATACGGTTGTGTTTGGTGTTGCTCTAAGCATTGCTATCTGTTCAATAGGTTGATGTGTTGGTCCATCTTCTCCAACTCCAATGCTATCGTGGGTCAAGATGTATAGAACTTGTTGATTCATTAGGGCAGAAAGTCTTATGGATGGCTTGAAGTAATCGCTAAATACTAGGAATGTGGCAGCGTACGGAAGTAGTCCTCCATGTAAGCTGATTCCATTTGCAATTGCAGCCATGCCCATCTCTCTAACACCAAAGTTTATATTGGATGCTCCTCTATTTTTTGGACTGAAAAATTCAGAATTTTTCATAACAGATTTGTTTGATGGTGATAAGTCTGCTGATCCACCAAATAGATAAGGAACTTTTTCGGCAATTCTATTTAAAACTGTTCCTGAATACCCTCTTGATGCGTCATCTTTTTCAAATTTGTAGAAGTCATCATCAAAAAGATTTGAAGGGATTTCCTTTTCAAAGGAACTCTTTAGTTGAGCCGCTTCTTCAGGATATTCTTTTTCATATTTTTCAAAAAGAGCATTCCATTTATCTTCAACTTTTTGTCTATTTTCATTATCCCTGTTTATGCTTTCTGAAACTTCACTTGGAACATAAAACTCTTCTTCGTAATTCCAGTTTAGTTTTTCTTTTAAAGCCTTTACTCCATCTTCTCCTAGGGCTTCGCCATGTGCTTTTGCCATGCCTTCCCTTGGACTGTCTGCACCAATTTTAGTTTTGATTTCAATTAGTGAAGGCTTTAAAGATTTCTTTGCTTTGTTAATAGCCTTAAGAATTTCTTCACAGTCTGTTCCATCTTCTACTAAGAAAGTTTCCCAGCCTAGTGCTTTGTATCTGTCTATAACGGATTCTTTAAAAGCTATTTCAGTATCACCTTCAATTGTGATGTTATTTGAATCATAAAGTACAATTAGTTTTGAAAGTTCATTTGTACCTGCAAATGAAGAAGCTTCGTTTGAAATTCCTTCCATTAGACAACCATCTCCCACTAGTGCATAGGTGTAGTGGTCAATAATATCTAGTCCTTCTCTGTTGTACTTTGCAGCTAAATGGGCTTCTGCCATAGCCATTCCTACAGCCATGGAAATACCTTGTCCAAGTGGCCCTGTTGTAGCTTCAACTCCAACAGTATGACCATGCTCTGGATGGCCTGGTGTCTTTGAGTCCAATTGTCTAAAATCTTTTATGTCCTCAATCGTTACACCATATCCAAATAGATGTAATAGAGAATATAGTAACATTGAACCATGTCCAGCAGATAAAATAAATCTGTCTCTATTTATCCAATTTGGATTTTTTGGATTGTGCTTTAAAACATCATTCCAAAGAGTAAACGCCATTGGCGCCGCTCCTAAAGGTAATCCAGGGTGTCCTGAGTTTGCCTTTTGAATGGCCTCAGCCGATAAAACTTTAATAGTGTTAATTGCCAACCGTCTATTATCCATATTAAACTCCTTTGCTTATTCCTATCTATTATTATAACCATAGCTAAAGCTATCTACAAGTTTATAAACAGATATTACTTTATTAAAGCTAACTCCAATACTTCGTCAATAGTTTCAACAAATTTAATTTCAATATTCTTCTTAACATTTTCCGGTATTTCATCAAGGTCCTTTTTATTTCCCAGCGGTAATAAAACCCTCTTCATAGAGTATCTATTTGCTGCAAGTACCTTTTCTTTGACTCCACCAATTGGTAAAACTCTTCCCCTAAGGGTAATTTCACCTGTCATGGCAAGTTCATGGTCAACCTTCTTTCCGCTTAGGGCTGAAACTAAAGCTGTTGTTATGGAAATACCTGCTGAAGGTCCGTCCTTTGGCACTGCCCCCTCTGGGAAGTGTAGGTGAATGTCCTTGTCTTTATAAAATTCACCTTCAATGCCAAGGGCTTCTTGATTGCTTCTAATATATGAAACCGCAGCCTGTGCCGACTCCTTCATAACATCCCCTAACATTCCAGTTAGCTTTAATTTGCCACTTCCCTTCATGACATTTGCTTCGATTGTAAGGATTTCTCCACCAACGGAAGTCCATGCCAATCCATTTACAACGCCTACCATGTCTTGTTTTGGAATGTCGTCATCAATAATCTTTTCGTGCCCGATATACTTTTCAAGGTTTCTGCCATCTATTTTTATTGACTCTTTTTCGTTTTCAACTATTTCAACAACGGCTCTTCTAACGGCCTTTGATATTAATCTCTCTAGATTTCTAACTCCTGACTCTCTAGTGTAGTTTAGTATAATCTTTCTTATGCTAGCATCTGAAATACTAAATTGTTCTTCTTTTAAACCATGTTCTTTTATTTGCTTAGGCACTAAATACTTCTTAGCTATATTGAACTTTTCAAACTCAGTATAACCTGCAATTCTTATAACTTCCATTCTATCCAGAAGGGCTGCTGGAATTGTGTTAAGTGAATTTGCAGTTGTAATAAAAATAACCTTGGACAAGTCAAATGGAATCTCAATATAGTTGTCTATGAAGCTGTCATTTTGTGCAGGATCCAAAACTTCCAGTAATGCCGAAGCTGGGTCTCCTCTGAAATCTGAAGAAAGCTTGTCTATTTCGTCAAGCAAGAACACAGGATTTTTAGTATCTGCTTTTTCAAGTAGCTTAATAATCTTTCCTGGCATTGCTCCGATATAGGTTTTTCTATGGCCTCTTATCTCCGCTTCATCTCTAACTCCACCAAGCCTCATGCTTACAAATTCTCTGTTGGTTGCATTTGCAATTGATTTTACTATGGATGTCTTACCAACTCCTGGAGGGCCTACAAAGCAAAGTATTGGTCCCTTTAGTCCTTCCGTAAGTTTTCTTACGGCGATATATTCTAAAATTCTTTCCTTTACATCATTAAGTCCGTAGTGGTCTTCGTCTAATATTGTTCTGGCCTTTTTTATATCGTAACTTTCCTTGGAAGCTTTTTTCCATGGAAGTGACAATACTTCATCTAGGTATGACTGAATGACATTTATCTCGGGACTTCCCATGGACATTGTCTTTAGTCTATTGGCTTCTTTAAGAAGATGTTTTTGTGAGTCCTTATCCAACTTAAGTCTTTTTATCTTCTTGATGTAGTTATCAACAAGGGACTCGTCTTCCTCTTCTCCAAGTTCTTCTCTAATTGCAGTAAGCTGTTCTTTTAAAAAGTATTCTCTTTGCGACTTGTTTATCTGAACATTTACTTTTTTGTTAATCTCTTCTTCAATTCTTAGGTACTCTATCTCTTTTAAGAAGATTTCATGTAGGGATTTTAGTCTTTTTACTATGTCCACTTCTTTTAATAGTGTGTAATAGTCTTCAGTCTTTAAATCCAAATAGGAACTAATTGTATCTGTTAAAAGAATTGGATCATTTATCTCCATTAAAGGAAGAACCATCTCTTGTGTTATTAGTGGATTGTTACTAACATATTCATTTACATCTTTTAAAAGAAGTCTTCTTAAAACTTCCATCTCCTCTGTAGGATTTTTTATTTCTTCTTCCTCTATTATTTCAACCCTTGCTACAATGTAATTATCCCTATTTGCTAACTCAAGGACCTTGCATCTAGATTCTCCTTCAACTAGAACTCTAGTGTTGCCACCGGGAAGCTTTAAGGTCTGTTTTATTTGAGAAACCACTCCATAGTCATAAAGGTCTTCAAACTTTGGATTTTCCTCAATAGCTTCAATTTGTGGTACAAGCAAAATCCTTTCGTCATTTAATAAGGATGTATTTAAAGCATTTATTGATTTTTCCCTTCCCACATCAAAATGCATTATTGTGTGAGGATAAACGGAAACTCCTCTTAAAGGTATTACCGGAATTATCTTTTCAAGGGAATTGTTTTTCTCTTTATCCATATCTTACCTCTCATAAAAACAGGCTCACTAAAGTGAGCCTTTTATTCATTATATACTAAAGTTGGTTTTTCATCATCAACTACAGTTTTTTCTTCAATTATTACCTTTTTAATGTTTTTCATTGAAGGTATTTCAAACATCAAATCAAGTAATAGTTCTTCTATTATAGATCTCAGTCCCCTAGCTCCGGTTTTCCTGTCATAGGCCTTTTGAGCTATTGCTCTTAAACTTTCGTCTGTAAACTCTAACTCAACTCCATCCATTTCAAATAACTTTTGATATTGCTTAACTATTGCATTCTTTGGTTCACATAGTATCTTAACCAGTGAATCAACGTCAAGTTCATCTAAAGTTACTATTAGAGGAATTCTACCTATAAGTTCGGGAATAAGACCGTATTTTAGTAAATCTTCCTGTTTTACTTCCTTAAGAAGTTCATTTATCTTTTTGCCATGCCTTCCAAGGGTGTCGGCCCCAAATCCAATGGACTTAGTTTCCTTTCTCTTTTCAACAATTTTTTCAACACCGTCAAATGCACCACCAAAAATAAATAGGATATTTGAAGTGTCCACTTCGATATATTCTTGGTTAGGGTGTTTTCTTCCACCTTGTGGTGGAACATTGGCAATTGTTCCTTCAATAATCTTTAGAAGGGCCTGTTGAACTCCTTCGCCACTAACGTCTCTAGTGATTGAAGGGTTTGCAGATTTTTTTGAAATCTTGTCGATTTCATCCACATATATAATACCTCTTTCAGCCCTCTCAATATCGTAATCAGCTGCTTGTACGAGTTTTAGTATTATATTTTCAACATCTTCCCCCACATATCCAGCTTCTGTTAGTGAAGTTGCATCTGCTATGGCAAATGGCACTTCCAAAGTTTTTGCCAGTGTCTGAGCTAAGAGAGTCTTTCCTGAACCCGTAGGTCCAATTAATAATATATTGGACTTTTGTAGTTCTACATCGGAGTCGTCTAAATTACTGTTAAGCCTTTTATAGTGATTGTATACTGCAACTGCCAAGGCCCTCTTGCCCTGATCCTGTTGTATAACATAGTCATCTAAAACGGACTTTATCTCAGCCGGCTTGTAAAACTTACTCTCTTTTAACTCTTTTTTCTGTGCAGTTCTAAACTCTTCATCTATTATGTCATTACATAGTTTAATACATTCATCGCAGATGAAGACATTTGGTCCTGCAATTAATCTATTGACTTCATCGGAGGTTTTTCCACAGAAAGAGCAACTAATTCTATTTTCCTCTTTTTTTGTCATATGACCCCCTTAATTTGACTTTTCTATTACCTTGTCAATTAATCCATATTCCTTTGCTTCTTGTGCTTCTAAGAATTTATCTCTATCGGTATCCCTCTCAATAACTTCAAGTGGTTGTCCCGTTCTTTCAGATAAAATTTGATTCAACTTCTGTCTAATCTTAATAATCTTTTCAGCATGTATTCTAATATCTTCCGCTTGTCCTTGGGCTCCTCCAAGAGGTTGGTGAATCATTATATCTGAGTTTGGAAGTGCAAATCTCTTTCCCTTTTCTCCTGCTGCAAGTAAAAAAGCTCCCATACTTGCTGCCATACCAATGCAAATTGTATTTACATCACATTTTACATATTGCATAGTGTCGTATATTGCAAATCCCGCACTAACTGATCCTCCTGGTGAGTTTATATACATCTGAATGTCCTTGTTCGGATCTTCAGATTCCAAGAATAACAATTGGGCAACGATTAAATCTGCCATTTGGTTATTTATTTCACCACTTACAAAGATTATTCTATCCTTTAAAAGTCTGGAATATATATCGTAAGATCTTTCACCCCTATTAGTTTGTTCAACTACCATAGGTACTAAAGTCATAAAATACCTCCTAACTATTTAAGCTTCTTTAAATTTTACCATCTCAACTAGTTTTTCTAAGGCTTTTCTTCTCTTAACGGCATCTGTTATAAAGTCTAAATCTCCTGACTCTTTTAAAGTTTCTTTAAATGAATCTACATCTTTTAATTCGTATTGTTCTGCAAGTTCAGCAATTTCTTTGTCTATTTCTTCTTCTGTTGCATCAATATTTTCTTTTACAATAAATTCATCTAAAGCAAGTTCTCCTTTAAGCTTCTTTTCAGAAGCAGGTCTAAGATCTCCTTTTGTCTTTTCTTCGTCAGAGTTTGCAATTGCAAAGTATTGGTCTAGAGTAATTCCCATGCCTTGAACTCTGTAAAGGAAGTTTTGGTACTCTCTTTGTACTTCCATGTCTATCATAGACTCTGGAATGTCAACGGTCATAACGTCAATAAGAGCTTCTACTGCCTTATTTTCCTTTTCAACCTCAGCTTGTTTTTTTAGTTCTTGTTCAAGATCTATCTTTACATTGTTTTTGTATTCTTCTAATGTGTCAAATTCTGAAATGTCTTTTACAAATTCATCATCTAACTCAGGTAATTCTTTTTCTTGAATAGAGTTTAGTTTAACTTCAAATATAACATTCTTTCCCGCAAGGCTTTCTTCATGATAGTCTTCTGGGAATACTACATCAACATTAAACTCTTGCCCAATTTCTTTTCCAATTATTTGTTCTTCAAAGCCTGGAATGAATGCACCTGAACCTATAACTAAGTCGTATCCCTTAGCGTCTCCACCTGGGAACTCTTCACCGTCAAGCTTACCAACAAAGTCAATATTTACAATGTCTCCGTCTTTAACTGCTCTGTCTTCAACAGAGATTATTCTTGAGTTTTGGTCAAGCTCTCTATTTATTTCTCTCATAATGTCTTCATCAGTAACTTCATATTTGTTTACTTCTGCTTCTAGTTTTGAATAGTCACCAAGTTCAACTTCTGGTCTTACATCTACTTCAAATTTAAACTTAACAGGGCCACCCTTTTCGATTTCATCCACATCTACTTCTGGTTGTGCCACTGGGTCTAAATCAAGTTCTTCAATAGCTTCTTCATATGCATCTGGCAGTAAAATATTTACTGCGTCTTCATAGAAGATTTCAACTCCATAGTTCATTTCGATAATTTTTCTTGGAACATGTCCCTTTCTAAAGCCAGGAATTGAAAATCTACTTTTATTTTTTAAATAAGCTTTTTGTATTGCTTCTTCTAGCTTTTCTCCCGGAAGTTCTACAGTGAAAACCGCTCTGTTTTTTTCTTTACTTACTAATACTGCGCTCATTATATTCCTCCATTATAATTAAAATATCAACATTGTTTTAGTATATCATATTTTCTTAAAATTTGCATAAAAAAGGCTACCTCAGGTAGCCCATTTCACTAATTATTTTAAATTAAGCCATAATATTTTGCAATAGTTCTTGCCATGTTTTTAGCAAGTTGTTCTGCCCTTGCTTCATATTTCAAAACATCACTTTCGTAGTCGTGGTAGCAATGTTCGATTAACATACCGGCAGTTGCTCCATTTGCCCTTAGCACTCCATAATAATTTGCTTTAGGATTAACTCCAGAGTCATTATCTCCATAATATCTATGCTTAACTCCTCTATTTGGAATATCTAGTGTTTCAGAAATAGTTCTACTTAAAGCTGCTGTAAGCGCAGGAGCTCCATCATTAACATCTTCATATATTTCTACACCACTTGTCTGACCTTTAAAGGCGTTGGTATGAAGAGATATAAATAGGTCATATCCCCTTGCCATTTGTCCCCTTGCTTGAAGACTTGGATCCTTATAGATATTGTCCCTTGTAGTACCTACTTCAATTCCATATGCTCTTAATTCTTTTGCTAGAAGAAGTGAATAGTAATAGTTTCCATCTCCTTCGTTCTTCCACTTAGGTCCAACATAACCTCTGTTATGTCTTGATCCTGCTCCATGACCTGGGTCTAATAAAATTCTAACCTTTCCACTTCTAGGCTTTGTAGGTCTAGGTTTAGTTGCCACATTTTGTGTTTGAGAAATGTTGTGAATTTGATTTAAATATTTTAATACTTCTCCTCTAAAGCCTTCAGAAAGCCAAGATGTTCCACCATATAGGTATACACTCTTTGCACCGGTGCTCTTAATATAATCCTTTATTCCTGAAGATAATGTGTTATTGCTAACAAGTAGGATTGCTTGATTATTCAATCCACTTACAGGTCCTGAAGTCAAACTGTCTACAAATTCTGCTCCAGTAGCAAGTCCCACTGTTGAACTATTGTTAAAGTAATTCTTTGCAATTGCAAGTGAAGTGTCATATCTTGATCTTCCATAAACTCTACTCACAGATTTTCCCATGGATTTAACTGAGTTTAAAACTCCATTACTTATAGTTTGGTCTCCACCAACAATTATGACATTAGAGATCTTTCCATTTTTTATAAAGCCCTTTGCAACTCCTGAAATTGCATTTTTTCCTGTGTAGATTATTGGATATCCATTTTTTGCTGCTAGTGCTGAAGCTGATAATGAGTCTGGTAAACCCTTTTCACTTGACAGTATAACTGTATTTGCTGATTTAAATTCCATTGCTTTATTTGCAACTTTAACAGACATATCAGCATCTGATGATCCATTGATAACTTCAACATTTTTACCCATTGATTTCAATGAATTTGTAACAGCTGAAGAAATTTTTGAATTTCCTCCGATTACTATGATATTGCTTGAATTAAGTCTTTGTATTTCTGCCTTTGTTGAAGCATTTAAGGAATTTCTATCAGTAATTAATATAGGCGCATTTAAATTTCCTGCAAGACTTGAAGCAACTAATATATCATTAGGAGCTTGTCCATTTGCAAGAACTACATATTTTGAACTAGAAAACTGGTTCTTAGATATTGCAACAGCAGTTTCATATCTACTTATGCCTGATAGTCTATCCGCTGAAACAGTAGCTGATAGAGATGATTCTCCGCTTAGTGTACTTACTGATTCAATGTTTTCTAGATCTTCTATGTTGCTATAATCTGATAATAAATTTATAGTAACATCTTTTATAAAAGAACCTGCTTGAACTTTAACATTGTATCTTCCTGCAGGTAGGTTTGTATTTTCTGGAACTGTTATTGATGAAGACATTCCATTATTAAATACATTTATTGTTGCATTTGCCTGTCCAGAAAAACTTAGTTTAACATCAGTATAATTACCTGTGCTATCATATCCAATTAATTTTGAAATTAAATCTTCTAGCTTTTCGCCAATTATTGAAGAATTATTTTCCAAATTTTCTGTTGAAACATATCCTCCAGAAAATCCTGTCATTTCATTTAAGTTTTCATAGATATTAACAGAAAAATCTTCTGCATTTATGTTACTAGGAATATTTTCATTAACAAGCTTCCAATGTCCAGAAGTATCAAAGTTAAGTTCTAGATAATAAAGACCTAAATCTTCATCGAAACTTGAATTAAATTCCCTAATGGTACCATCTTCGTTTTTAAAAGTTACCTTTGTGTTCCCATTGATGCTTCCAAGTCTACTGTCTTTAATATATAGAGGTATGTTTTTAACCCCTTCTATACTGCTTATATTTACTGCTTCACTAGCTAGTGACTTAGAAACTAATGCATTACCGAAAAACAAAGTAGTAAGCATTATAGTTAAAGCCATCAATAAAGAAATTTTTCTAACAATTTTTTTGCTCATTCTTTTTCTCTCTCCTTTTTTCCTCCCAAATCTAATAGAATTATATCTTAAAGATGAAAACTATTCCAATTTATAGGCCGATTTTACCAAATTTTTTTATATTTTGTAACTTTTTTGTAACATTTAACCTTATGTTCGCTATGTTTTGATTTTATTTCTTTATTTTATCTTTAATAAATTGATAATTAATTTTATTTTCCCGCAGGGTGATTAAACACTTTCCTAGGTGAAAATAGGCAATAAAAAAACGCCTGATAAATCAGACGTCTTTATGGTCGGGGTGAGAGGATTTGAACCCCCGGCCCCATGGTCCCAAACCACGTGCGCTACCGGACTGCGCTACACCCCGAAATGTCGTTTCTTTTTCAACGACTATTATAGTATAGCACCAACAAATTTTTTTTGCAAGCTTTTTTTGAAATATTTTTAAAAAATTTTAAATTAGCTTAAAAAGCAAGTAATATTATTTTGGCACTGCCCTTATTATACTACATTTTAAAAAATTGCCAAGCCTCTAAAGATTATATATAATAATCTTGTTAAGAAAGTTGGTGTTAAAAATAAAAAAATTAGGTATTATTGGTGGCATGGGTCCCCTTGCCACTGTTAGATTTTATGAAAGAATTGTTGAAAATACTGATGCCCATAAAGATCAAGATCATATAGACATGGTAATATTAAATCACGCTTCTCTTCCTGATAGGACTAAAGTAATTGAAGAAAAGAATTATGATGTTTTTCTTGATGCAATAAATAAAGATTTTGAAATAATGAATCATCTAAAGGTGGATAATATTGCTATCCCTTGCAACACTAGCCATTTTTTTATTGATGATTTTAAAAAGATGACAGATATAAATATTATTAACATGGTTGAAGAGACTGTTCTCTATATTGCAAATGAAACTAATTTTAATAAAATTGCTGTTCTTGGAACCTATGGAACTTTGAATTCAAAAGTGTATGAAAGATATATAAGTAAATATGAACTTGAGTCATATTTGCTATCTGAAATGGAAAAAGAACTTTCAATGCAAACTATTTATAGGGTTAAGGAAGATGCAATGATTCAGTCCGATGAGTTTGAAAAACTAATCAGGGATTTAAACGAAAAGGACATCATGCCCATACTTGCCTGCACAGAGTTAAGTTGTTTAAAGTTTTTAGATTCAAGTCTTCATTATATTGATGCAATGGATGTTTTAACTAAGAAGTGCATTGAGAAGTCTATGGAATAAGAGGTTGTTATGAAAAAGAAAAAATTAATTTATAATACTTTGTTTTCTGTAGTTGGAGTTTTTATACTAAGTTTTGGAGTGGCCATTTTAAATATTGGTAATGTTGGCGTAGATCCATTTACGGCTTTTAATATCGGAGTTGGAGGCGCCTTTCATATAACACTTGGAAATTTTCAACTACTTATGAATATAATCATGCTTGTTGTATTACTTTTGTTTGGAAGAAAGTTTCTTGGGCTTGGTACTGTTATAAGTATGGTGATGATTGGTTATAGTGTTGAATTCTTTACAGGCTTACTTAATGGCCTTACGGTGTACCAATCAAATTTGTTTTTCAAAGCTATTACTTTGATTTTAGGCTGTTCCATCTTTGCACTTGGAATAAGCGTTTATATTATTTCCGGACTAGGTGTTGCTCCCTATGATGGACTGACTTTATTAATCGAAGAAAAGACCGGTCTTAAGTATAGAGTGCTTAGGGTTATACAAGACACCACCTTTACTCTTGTGGCTTTTTTATTTAGCGGCCCAATTGGTGTAGGTACAATTATATCTGCGTTTTTTACAGGACCGTTAATCGACTTTTGGTATGAAATAATATTAAAATATAAAAAGTTTTAACCTCTAACCATTCTTCTTTTTAGAAGAATCATTAGAGGTTATTTTATATCTCTTCTATGAATTTTAATGTTAGCTCTGCAGCTCTTTTCCCTGCAATAAATTCAAATTCATCATAGTCGTTATCTCCAGAGCTATCCGCTAAGTCGGAGATGGATCTAATAACTAAAAACTTAGTGTCATTTAAGTAGCAAACATGTGCTATGCTCGCTCCTTCCATCTCAACGCATAGAGCATCAAAATTATTTTTTAATTCGTTTTTTGATTTGTCATCAACTACAAACTTATCCCCCGTGATTATAAGACCTTCATAGTATGAATCCCCTTTTAAAAGTTCTTCAAATTTTAAAAGAATATCTTTATCAACTTTAAAAGAACTTACAAATGGAGAATATTTTTTTAAAAGTCTTAGCTCATAGTCATGGTAGGTAAGTTCATTTGCCACAACTAAATCAAGATGTTTAAGTCTTTTGTCTAATGCTCCTGCAATTCCTGAATTTATAACTATGCTTGGACTATATTTATCTATTATACCCTGAGTTAGCATTGCTGCATTTACTTTTCCAACTCCACAGTCAGTAAAGTAAATATTCTTACCAAGATAAATACCTTCGTATATTTTTCTCTTACATATTTTTGAAGTACTTTTTATTTCAACTCTATCTAAAAAGAATTTTAATTCAGACTCCATTGCGCAAATAATCCCAATATTTTTATTTTCTAAAAGCATACAATAACTCCACCAAGGTTTGCATAGACGGAAGTTAAAAGACCTGTATCTACAATGTTAATGCTCTTGTTTTTAAAATTGTGATCAATATGGTTTTTTATTTTTTTGGTCATATCTAAGGATTTACAATGTGAAATAACAAAATTTCTCTCATTTAAATTAGATTCGTTGGATATTGCACTGTAAAGTTCCTTTAATGCATTTAAATATCCCCTTGTCTTTGCATATACTTCTATTTCACCATCCACACCATGCATAACAGGTTTGAAGGATAAAAACTTTGCTATTTTTCCTGTAAGCATTGACATCCTTCCATTTTTGATTAAGTTATCAAAGTTGTCTAGGATAAAATAAGTTTTTAACTCTGAAATAAATTTTTCTGTATCTTTAACTATATCTTCAAAAGTTTTTTCTTCTTCTATCAGTTCTTGAATCTTCAATGCAACTGCTGTTTCACCAGACCCCGCTGACTTAGAATCAAAAACATGAACTTTTGCATTTGAACTCTCTCCAAACATATTCTTAGCAAGAACTGCATTATTATATGTTCCACTTAGTTTCTTTGATATTGTTATAATGAAAATTTCTTCATAGTCCTTGAACTTCTCCATGAATTGGTTTGGAGATGGTGCTGCTGAACCTATTGGTTTAGAAGTCTTTTCCATTTGTTTTAGAAACTTTTCTCTATCCACATCAGGGGAATCTAAAATACTTTCTCCGTCTATGTCTATGTGAAATGGAACTAATTCTATATTAAGTCTCTTTTTTATTTTATCGTTAAGATCACATGCAGAATCCGCAAGTATTAATCTCTTTGTCATAAAACCTCCTAGAAGAATTTAGATTCAATTAGTAAAGCAATCTTATTGGCTTCTCTTTCTAAAATTTCTAAATCCTTTCCCTCTATCATAACTCTAACTAAAGGTTCTGTTCCTGACGGTCTTATAAGAACTCTGCCCTGTCCTTCAAAAATCGCCTCTACTCTTTTTATCTCTTCTTGAATTTCCTCGTCTGTTTCGTAAGACTTTTTAAATTCATTCTTTACTTTTGCATTAACTAGTACTTGAGGGTATGTGGTCATTAAATCATTTAACTCAAATACTTTTTTAGATGATTCTACTACAACTTGCATCAATAAGAGTGATGATAATATTCCGTCTCCAGTTGTTGCATGCTCTTTAAAGATAATATGTCCTGATTGCTCACCACCAATGCAGTAGCCTTCTTTTAACATTTTTTCTAGCACATATCTATCCCCTACAGAAGCCTTTATTAAATTTATATCTTGTTTATCACAGAACTCTCCCAGACCAATATTGGTCATTACAGTTCCTACAACGCCATTATTTTCGAGCTTTCCTTTTTCTTTAAGGTGCATTGATAAAATAGCTAAGAAGTGATCTCCATCTAATAGATTTCCCTTTTCATCAACAGTTATTAATCTGTCCCCATCACCATCATATGCAAATCCAATGTCGCAATTATTTTCTACAACTAACTTTTGCAATTTTTCAGGGTGAGTGGAACCACATTTATCATTGATGTTTATTCCGTTAGGATCTGTATTTATGGCTATTACTTCTGCACCAAGCTCTTTAAATATTTCAGGCGCTATTTTATATGTTGCACCATTTCCGCAGTCAAGTGCAACTTTATATCCATCAAGTTTTAATGAAGCACACTTTTCCAAGTAGTTTTTATAATTTATAGCAGACTCTTGGTCATAGATTACCCTTCCTAAATCTTTGGCGATAGGCCTTTCTTCTATTGATTTATAGTTGTCTATTAAATCTTCAATGTCATCTTCTACTTCGTCTGGCAATTTATATCCATCGCTACCAAAGTATTTAATTCCATTAAATTCAAAGGAGTTATGTGATGCAGAAATTACTATACCTGCTTCTGCATTATACTCTAAAACTAGATGGGCAACTGCCGGTGTCGGTATTACTCCCAATAGTTTTACATCAAATCCCATGGAAGTGTAACCTGCTACTAGTGCGGCTTCAAGCATGTCGCCTGAAATTCTAGTGTCCTTTCCAATTAATATTAACTTATTATTGTCTTCTTCCAATCTATATGCGGAAGCTCTAGCAAGCTTATACGCAAGTTCTGGAGTAAGTTCACTATTTGCAACTCCTCTTATTCCATCTGTTCCAAAATATCTACCCATATTTCCTCCATTATTCATTAACTATTTTAATTTTTATTGTTGATGGATACACCAATGTGCTATCTATTCCCTCTTCATCTAACTTAATAATTATAGGAACATCATGTTCTCCATCTTCCAAATCTTTTAAATCTATTTGCAATTTGAAATCTTTAAGCCTTATGGCTTCTACAACTTTTTCATCACCAAATACCCTAACGGATACTTCAGATAAATCAGAAGGAAGAATTAACGCTTTACCACTTGCTTTGTTTATAACTTCTATGTTTTCAGTGCTTACATTAAATAATTTACTAGGCTTTCCTTCTCCTACATTTGAAGAATAGGTTACGTCTATGAATTTATCTTCTGCTGAAAGTGGCGCTATGCCTTCTGGAAATTCTATCTTTATATTTTTAGTTGTATTGTTTATAAAATCTGAAAGGTCTAAAGTTTCTGTACTAATCTCTTTTATCTTATCTAGCTTTTCTCTTTGTCCGATTATGGTCATCTTACTCTTACTCAATTTTAAGTCTTCTGACTTAAAATCAAATGGTTGATTTTTGTAATTTACTTTAATTGGTACTTGTTTTGTAGATGACACAAAAATATTTACTGTTACATCTGTATTTTCTGCATCTAAATCTCTAATTTCAGTATCATTTGAGTCAAGAATCTGAATCTTTTTAGAAATAGATGTATCCTTAGTTATAACCGACAAGTCAACCGGAACAACAACTTTAGCGATTTTGTCTATAAGTTCCTTTTGGTCCGTTATCTTAACCTCTCCTGGCACCACTTCTATATCTGTAACAGTGGTGTTATCAGACGGCAATTCTCCAATGCGCTTTACTTCTACTTTTTTTACAAGAGTCATTATTTCATCTAGTTTCAAAGTCAGCTTATAATCTGATTTTTCTATAATAGAAGTCCCTTGTGGTACTGAGAAGTTTAAACTAACTTCTCCATCTTCGTTCATTTCGTTCATATCTGCATAAACTAGAATATCATTTCTACTCACTCTTGAAATAATATTTCTCTTTCCCTCTAACGTAACATTTACCACAGGGTCTATGGGATCTATAATCGCCATGTTCTTTTTCTTTAAAACACTTTCGTTTTTGTAAGTTACAGGAATAGCCTTGTATTCTTTTTTTATGTTAGGATTGGTTTCTGAAACAACATAGTACCAAAGTGCTATGGCGAAAATCAAAGAGATTAATTTGAATGGCCAGTTTTCTTTAATCTTCTCCATCTAAAACCCCTTTCTTTTCATTATCATAATTATAGAACTTCAATAGAATTTCTTTTAAAGTATCTTCATCCACATATCTTTTTAGTTCACCTTTTTCTGCAACGGAAATACTTCCAGTCTCTTCTGATACTATTACTGATAGAGAGTCTGACCTTTCAGACATTCCAAGGGCAGCCCTATGTCTTGTTCCAAGCTCCTTTGAAATTGCTTGGCTATCAGACATCGGTAAGAAGCATGAGGCTGCAATAATTTTATCTTTTCTTATGATTACAGCACCATCATGTAAAGGCGTATTTGGAATAAATATATTTATCAACAGTTCACTGGATATATCTGAATTTAACTTTGTTCCTGTTTCAATAACTTCATTCAATCCAGTCTTATTTTCAAACACAAGAAGCGCTCCTATTTTTTGTCTTGATAGAGAACTCATTGCGGAAACCACTTCAGATGTAACTTGATTAATAGTTTCATATTGTAAGTCTATAAACGACTTTCTAAAGATATTGCTTGTTCCTATATACTCAAGCATCCTTCTAAGTTCAGGTTGAAATACAACAATAAAGAGTATTAGACCTGCTGTCATGGCTCTTCCAAGTATCCATGTTACAGTATATAGATTAAGAAGCTTGCTTATAATTGCAAATGTGAAAATAGCTAAAACACCCTTCATTAACTGCTCTGCTCTAGTTTGCTTTATAAGAATAAATATCTTATAAATGGCTAAAGCTACAATTATAATGTCAATAACATCTCTTATTCTTATATATGATATGGCTTCTAATAATCTACTTGCCTCTTGCCCCATAATGCACCTTTACTTTCTAAGCTTTTAAAACTTTGTCAACTACACCATTTACAGTCTTTCCATCGGTTTGTGAACCATATTTTCCTAAAACGTGTTTAATTATTAATCCCTTGCTCTTAGGTGAAATCTCTAAGCCCTCTTGTTCAATAAACATTTTAACTTCCTTTTCTATATCATCTTCGGATACCTGTTCTGGCAAGTAGGACTCAACGATTTCAATTCTAGCGTTTGTTTCATCAATAATATCTTTTCTATCTTCTGGAGTTTGTGCCAAAGTATCCTTAAGTTGTTTAAGTTCCCTTTGAACGAATTTAATAGCCTCATCGTCAGTTAAAACCTTTTTAGATTCTTTTTCCTCCAATGCTATTGATGACATAAGTAATGTTATAACATTAACCTTTAATTTATCTTTATTCTTCAATGCTTGCATCTTATCTTTTCTTAATCCGTCTAAAAAACTCATAATATCCCCCTAATTTAAAATAATAATTTAATATAATAGCCTGTACTGAAAAGAAATATTACCCAATAACAGCAAATGGCTCCAAGTAAAAGTCCAATAACCACATCGGTGAACCAATGTACTCCCAGTACAAGTCTTGAAAATCCTATCATCACTCCCAATATACCCATCCCTATTACAATAATGGGACTTCCTCCAGTCATGTCGGAAAGTACAAATCCCATAGTGAGATAGTAGCTCATGCCAACTGTGGAGTGACCACTTGGAAATGAATAACCCAAGTCATAAAACTCTTTTGCAGTTTCTGGTCTATGAATTCTAAATAGAATTTTAAGTCCTTGACTTGCTATAACAGCTGTGATTATTGAAAGAATTATGGCTGATGCAGCTTCGTATTTCATTTCTGAAACCAAGTAAAATACAATTGGCAGCGTCATAATCCAAATTGAATCCACATTTGCCAAGTTGGTTACAGTCTCCATAATCTCTCTCATATTTTTTGATGTATTAGCTACTAAAAAATCTCTGACTCTTACATCAAGTTTAAAACCATTTGATCTTCTACCAATTATACCAACTGTAAGTACCGTCAAAATAAGCAGCACCGTTATTGTTGTAGGTAAATTTTTAATCATATTAAGACCTTCTTATATCTATATTTTACAACTGAAGATATGGAATAGCCAAGTAGTAATCCTGTTATTACATCAGTTGGCCAATGTACCCCCAATGCAAGTCTACTAAATCCTATTAATAGTGGAAAAATAATTAAAAACACCTTATACGAAGTATTCTTTAAATCATTTATCCTATAAATAGTCCAATAGGTTGCTGCGGAAACTATGGAGTGACCGCTTGGAAAGCTATAACCACCCTGATTAATAACAAAGAAGTCTATAGGTCTAGTCCTTCTTACAGTATTTTTTATTGTCACCATAATCAAAGTTGCAATTAAAATTGCAGCTAAAATATAAAGAAACTTCTTACCTTTCTTTCTCCTAATCATCCATATTCCTACGGGAATAAAGATGTAAAAGTAGGTAGTTGTATTTCCAAAAAATGTTATAAACTTATAAAAACTTATAAAATGAATGTTGTTTCTAATAAATCTTAGTATATGATAGTCATAATTTTTAAAAAAATTCATATTCAACTTAAAAGAAACAATCAAAGTTATTAACCATGCAAAGGCAAAAAATATAATAATTTTGTCTTGTTTTTTCATTAAATCCCCTTACCATATTGACAGTTAGGATAGTGACAGTCATCACATCCCAAACAAAACCCACCATACCCAAGCTCTGCAATTATTTGTTTAGTAACTTCAGTGTCTGACATGATAAATGGTAATATAACATCAAAAACCGTCGTCTTCATAAACATTACACAACCTGGTAGTCCTAAAACAGGAATATCTTTTAAATAAGAAACTAAAAACATAGACCCAGGTAGCATTGGACTACCATAGGAAATTATGTTTGCGCCAGTTTCTTTAATCGCTCCAGGAGTTAAGTCATCTGGGTCCACAGACATCCCCCCAGTACATAAAACAAAATCACATCCAGAATCGATAGCATCTAATATGGTGTTCTTAATCTGATTTAAATCATCATCACATGTTCTATGAAATTTCACTTTGGAACCAAAAGCTTCTACTTTTTCTTTAATCACAGGTGTAAACTGATCTTTGATTCTACCATGATATACTTCAGATCCCGTTGTAATAATCCCAATATTCTTTTTTATGAATGGTTTTAGGCTTAAAATTGGTTCTTTATTCCAAATTACCTCAGCTTTATCTAAGACATTTTTTTCAACAAGCAGTGGAATTACCCTAGCCCCTGCCAAGCTATCTCCCTTTTTTACTGGTAGATTTCCATGTCTCACAGCAATGGCCACATCATCTATCATATTAAGTTTTAAAAGTCTATCTCTATCAACTTGAAAGAATCCATCTATATCTGCCTTTAATCCAATCTTTCCCTCTGAAACACCTGTAAGACTCATGTTATCGCCTTTACAAATACTTCCAAGTACTTCTGCAGCTTCAACTTCATGTACCATATTTTCCTCTATTTCAAGTACATAGATGTGTTCTTTGCCCATTTTTAAAAGTACAGGTATATCAGACTCCTCAATTATATGTCCTTTTTTAAATGCAGGACCTTTGAATTCCCCTTTAACAATTCTGGTTAAATCATGTGGAATTACATATCCTATTGCATCTTCAACTCTAATTTTTTTCATATTATCACCTATACTTCTATTTTATCACAAACTCTCTTAATAAACAGAGTTTATTACTTTATCAATTTTATGTAAATATTTTTTCAAATATAAAAAGGAAGCCTATTTCTAGACTTCCCTAATCACTGTTTATTTGTTTAAGTTTGCAGTGTGAATTGAAGCACCTAACATTGCATGAGAAGCTTCCATGAAAGTTTCTGATAATGTTGGGTGAGCAAAAATAGTCTTATTTAGATCTGCTACTGATAAATCATTTGCCATTGCTATTGCACCATAGTGAACTAAGTCATTGGCATGAGGTCCAAATACGTGAACTCCAAGAATTTTCTTGTGATCCTTTGTAGCAAGAATCTTTACGAATCCATCAGTTTCTCCCATTGAAACAGCTTTACCATTTCCTGAGAATAGGAACTTAGACTTATCGTATTCAATTCCTTCTTCTTTTAATTGCTCTTCAGTTTTACCAACTTGAGCTATTTCAGGTAATGTAAATGTAGCTGCTGGAACAACTTCTTCGTTTATGTGTGGCTTGTTGCCCATTAATGTTTCAACAAGGTTTAGACCTTGGTTTGAAGCTACGTGAGCTAATTGGTTATTGCCAGCTACACAGTCACCGATTGCGTAGATGTTAGGAACTGATGTCTTGCAACCTTCAGTTGTAACTATTCCACCTCTGTCAGTTTTAACTCCTATGCTTTCAAGGTTTAGACCTTCAGTGTAAGGAATTCTTCCTATAGCCAAAAGAACAAGTTCTCCTTCGACTTCAAGTTCTTTACCTTTTTTGTTTTTAGCAATAACTTTTAGACCATTTTCAGTCTTTTCAATCTTTTCTGCTCTATATCCTTTACTTATATTCATTCCTTTTTGTTTAAATAAGGATTGAATTCTCTTAGTTATTTCTCCATCACTTGCAGCAAGTACATCAGTACCTAGTACTGTTACTTCAGTACCAAATGAATTATAGATTGAAGCAAATTCCATACCTATAACTCCAGTTCCTATTACTACAAGACTCTTTGGTAAGTAATCTAAATCAAGTAATTCTGTTGATGTTAAAACTCCGTCTAAAGTAGCTCCTTCAAATCCTGGAACTAGTGCAATAGAGCCAGAAGCTATAATAAAGCTATCTCCAGTAACTTCAACTTCACCATCTTCTTTCTTAACTACAACTGTCTTTTCGTCTTTGAAAGAAGCTGTACCTTGAATATATTCAAGATTTGGATATGATTCTACTAAGAAATTAACACCTTGGTTCATTCTATCCGCAACATAATCTTTTCTTTCTCTTACAGCTTTCATATCTATGCTTGGGTTTTCCAAGTTTATTCCGAAAGTTGAAGCTTCCTTTACTTGATCATAAAGTTCAGCGATTTTCCAAAGTGTTTTTGTTGGTATACATCCAATGTTTAAGCAAGTTCCCCCTGCTCTTCCTTTTTCTATTAAAACAACGTCAGCACCTAGCTGAGCAGCCCTAATGGCTGCTTCATATCCGCCAGGTCCTGCGCCTATAACTACTATTTTAGGCATTCAAATCCCCTTCAAATTTTAATATTAAATCTTTTGCTGCTTTTGTTTCATCCGGTCTTCTCACTGGTGTGTTGTGAGGAGCTTCTTTAAGGATTTTAACATCTTCTTTTAACTCTTTTGCTATTTCTAATAACGCATCTATAAATGAATCTAGTGTTTGTTTAGATTCACTTTCAGTTGGCTCAATCATCATTGCTTCTGGAACAATTAATGGGAAGTAAACTGTAGGTGCATGGAATCCTTTATCAAGAATTCTCTTAGCAACGTCTAATGTTGTGACAGTATGAGTTTCGTCCTTAATACCGGCTAAAACAAATTCGTGTTTGTAAATTCTATCGATTGGTAAGTTGTAAGCGCCTTTTAGTCTTTGAGCTAAATAGTTAGCATTTAGAACTGCTATAGCACTTGCATACTTAAGACCGTCAGAACCTAAAGTAAGAATATAAGTGTATGTTCTTACTAAGATTCCAAAGTGTCCGTAGAAACCTTTCATTTGGCCATATGATTTATCTAAGTCGTAGTTTAGATAGTATTCGCCATTTTCCTTCTTAGATACAATTGGAGTAGGTAAGAATTCTTTTAAGAAGCTCTTAACTCCAACCGGTCCACCACCTGGACCTCCACCACCATGAGGTGTTGAGAAAGTCTTGTGAACATTGTAGTGTAAAATGTCAAAGCCCATCTTTCCTGGTTGACTATATCCCATGATAGCGTTCATATTAGCTCCGTCATAGTAAACTAGCCCGCCAGCTTCATGAACTATATCAGTGATGTTCTTAATATTTTCATCATAAATACCCAATGTATTAGGGTTTGTAATCATAAGACCCGCAGTGTCATCGCCAACTACTGATTTTAATAGATCTAAGTCAACCATTCCGTTTGGTTTAGATTTTATTTCAATAGTTTGGTATCCAGCCATTGCTGCAGTAGCAGGGTTAGTACCATGTGCTGAATCAGGGATGATTATCTTATTTCTTTGATTATCTCCTCTTGATTCATGATATGCCTTCATAAGCATAACACCTGTAATTTCGCCATGAGCTCCTGCTGCTGGTTGTAATGTCATGTAGTCCATACCTGCAATTTCTGTAAGAGCAGTTGCAACGTTGTACATAAGCTCTAAAGCACCTTGTACTGTGTCTTCTGGTTGATATGGATGGATATTTAAAAATCCGTCCATAGCGATAACATCTTCATTTATCTTAGGATTGTACTTCATTGTACATGATCCTAATGGATAGAATCCTGTGTCGACACCATAGTTCTTTGTTGAAAGAGCAGTGAAATGTCTTATAACATCCACTTCACTAACTTCAGGGAAGTCTAATTCTTTTTCTGCAAGATATTCTTCAGGAATATATGAAGATAAGTCTTTTGTATCGAATTCAGATTCTGGAAGCATGTATCCAGTTTTTCCTTCTGAAGATAGGTCAAATATTAATTTATCATAATCTATTAACATTATAGTACCTCCTTCAATACTTTTACGAACTTATCCATTTCTTCCTTAGTTCTCTTTTCAGAAACAGCTATAATTAGACCATTTCCTAATTCTTTGTTTATCTTAGAAAGCCTGATACCACCTAAAATTCCATTTTCTTCTAATTTGTCTAATACTTCCTTATCGCAAGCATCAAAACCTATTGTGAATTCTTGGAAGAAAGGTTTATCAGTTAATACTTTTACTTCGTCTAACTTTTTAAGTTCATCAAATAGATAGTGAGACTTAGCAATACATTGAGCAGAAACTTCCTTCATGCCCTTCTTTCCTAAGATTGACATATATACTGTCGCTGCAAGTACGTTAAGTCCTTGGTTAGAACAGATATTTGAAGTAGCTCTTTCTCTCTTTATATGTTGCTCTCTTGCTGAAAGTGTCAATACATAGGATCTCTTTCCGTCAAGGTCTGTAGTTTCTCCAACTATTCTTCCTGGAATCTTTCTAAGGAAATCCTTTTTGAAAGCTAGAAGTCCTAAATAAGGTCCACCAAAGCTTAGAGGAATACCTAATCCTTGTCCTTCGCCTACTACAACATCCACGTCCATTTCTCCTGGCTTTTTCATGTTTGTAAGTGCGTGAGCAGATGTGGATTGAACGATATATCTCTTTTTCTTTTCATGAGCAAGTTCAACAAATGATGGCATGTCTTCAAAGTAACCATAGAAGTTTGGACTTTGAATTATAACAGTACCAACCGAATCATCAACTATCTCTTTCGCCTTGTCTAAGTCAGTTACCATATCTTTGCTAGGGATAATTACTACTTCATACCCTCTTGCATGTGCGTAAGTCTTAAGAACTCTAATAGCTTGTGGGTCTACTGTTTCAGAAACAGCTATCTTGTTCTTCTTAGACATTGATACAGTCATTATTGCAGCTTCTGCAACTGCTGTTTGTGAGTCATATAGTGATGCGTTTGAGTATTCCATACCTGTAAGTCTTGTCATCAATGTTTGGAATTCAAAGATATATTGAAGAGTTCCTTGACTTATTTCTGGTTGGTATGGTGTATAAGCTGTATAAAACTCAGATCTTCCTGTAATGTGATGTATAACAGTAGGAATATAGTGATCGTAAGCTCCTCCTCCAAGGAAACATGTTAAGTCGTTAATTGTTTTGTTTTTCTTTGCTAAACGACTTAAATATGAAAGTACTTCCCCTTCAGATTTAGCCTTAGGCAAATCTAATTCGCCCTTTACTCTTAACTCGTGAGGAATATCTGAGAAAAGATCTTCCAGTGAGTCAACACCTATGACATCCAACATTTCCCTAACATCGTTGTCGGTGTTAGGGATATATGGATATTTAGACATAAATTATGCCTCCTTAATAAATTCTTCGTATTCTGCGTCAGACATTAAGTTGTCTAGTTCTGCCTTGTCAGCAACTTTGATCTTGCAAATCCAGTTTTCGTAAGGTGATTTGTTTAGAAGTGCTGGGTCGTCATCTAAGTCTTCATTAACTTCAACAACTGTTCCACCTATTGGGGCCATAACTTCTGAAGCAGCCTTAACTGATTCTACTGATGCAATTTCATCTTCTGCGTCAAATTCATCATCTTCGTCTGGTAGGTCAACGTATACGATGTCACCTAAGTGGTTTTGTGCGAAGTCACAGATACCGATTTCTGCAACGTCTCCGTCTACTCTTACCCATTCATGATCCTTTGTGTATAATAATCCTTTTTCTACTTTGATTTCTGCGTCCATTTTAATCCTCCTATAAATTTGATTTTTATAATTTTAAAAAGTTTAAATAAACTTTTAAAAGTTAATTTATTTCTTCTTTAAATATCTTCTGCTAATTACTTTAGCTGGGTCTTTTTTGTTTCTTACAACAACTTCTAAATCGTTGCCTATTTCTGCTTCTTTGATGTCAATTAAAGCATTTGCAAGTCTCTTGTTTAAAGTTGGTGATAGATAGCCTGTAGTTATATATCCTATCTTCTTTCCATCTTTTTCAATTTCATATCCTTGTCTTGGAGGTCTCTTGCCTAAAACTTCAAGACCAACTAATTTTCTCTTTGGTCCTTCTTCTAAAACTTTTTGCATTGCAGCTTTTCCGATAAAGTCGTCTTTATCAAATTTAACTGCGAATTTAAGTCCTACTTCTAATGGAGAAATGTCATCTGCCATTTCATTTCCATATAGAGGCATTGAAGCTTCAAATCTTAGAGTATCTCTACATCCAAGTCCACATGGTTGAATATCAAATTCTTTACCTGCTTCTAGAATTGCATCCCAAACAGCAACGATTCCTTCTCTAGTAGTATAAATTTCGAATCCGTCTTCTCCTGTATATCCTGTTCTGGAGATAAGAAGTTTGTGACCTTTGAAATCAATGTCATCAGCAAAATGATAATATTCAATCTTGTCAAGATCGTAGTCAACTACTTTTTGTAATACCTTTTGAGAGTTTGGACCTTGAATTGCAATTTCTCCAACTTCGTCAGAGATATTTGTGATTTCAACGTCGTACTTTTTAGCGATTGGGCTTAAATGATCCCAGTCCTTTTGAGTATTTGCTGCATTAGGTACAACTAAGAAATGTTCGTCATTGTACTTGTACACTAGCAAGTCATCAATGATTCCACCATTTTCATTACCTATAAGTGTATAGGTGATTTGGAAATCGTCTGCTTTTGAAAAATCGTTAGTGAAAACGTAATTTAAGAACTTAAGAGCATCTTTACCCTTAACTTCAAACTCTCCCATATGAGATACGTCAAAAATACCAACATTTTCCCTTACAGCCTTGTGTTCTTCCTTTAGACCTACGTAGTCTACTGGTAACATCCAACCTGCATAGTCAACAACATTGCCACCTAGTTCAATATGTTTTTCATATAACGGTGTCTTTTTTGCGCTCATTTAATTCCTCCTTAAGAATAGCATAATAAAGTTTAAGAAACTACCCTCATAATGATTATAGTTTAAAATCAAGTTTTTTACAACTTAATAGGGATAGTAATATAAATAATTATAGTTTTTTAAAATATCACCATTCCTTATATCGCTTTATACCCATTAACCTATTTTTTAACTCTAATAGCAAAAAATATTTCTACAATAAAGCAATCCTTTTCCAGCCTTATTTGAAACTCTCCGTTTAGCAGTTCTATTGACGCCTTTGCTATATATAGTCCAAGGCCTGACCCTTCTATCTCATCGGTGTCAGAAGCTCTTATAAATCTCTCTTGAAGATCTTTAATGTCGCTACCATACTTTATTCTAGATTTGTTTTTTATGCTGATTTTTAGTTTGCCCCTGTCTTTAGTTATGTCTAAATTTACAACGCTCTCTTTTTCAGAGTACTTGATGATATTTGAAAAAATATTTTCAAACACTCTGTTAAGTCTATCTGCATCTAGTTTAATAAAAATATTTTCTTTAAATGAATTGTATTCTAGTTTTAATCCATTCTTTTCGAAGTCTTCATCAAACTGTCCATAGGTTTGAAGTATAAGCTCGTTTAGTTCAATAACTTGCATATGAAGAGCAATAGATCCAGACCCAGTCTTTGAAGCTTCAATTAAATCCACTATCATAGCCTTTAGCCTCTTTGCATTATAGCTTAAGGTATCAAGGTATTCATTTCTCTTTTCCTCGTTTTTTGCCCTCTTAACAAGGTCAACGTAGTTTATTATAGATGTAAGAGGTGTTTTAATGTCATGGCTTACTCCTGTGATAAGCTCTGTCTTTAACTTTTCACTTCTATACTCTGCGTCTATTGAATTTTTCATTGCTTGATAGAGATTGTCCATTAAGAAAATAGAGTTGTTGAATGTGGAGTCGTTTATAAATATCTTTTCATATTCTCCATTGTATAGGGATTCTATCTTTCTATTAAGTAGCACCTTGCCAAGGTAGTTTTTCAATATAGAAACTGAAACCTTGTATACAAGAGTTCCCATAAAGATAAGTCCAATTGGGTCTTCATTGTCTTTCATAAGATAGAAATAAAATATAACTAAGAGTCCAACCAAAATGAAGGCTTCAAAATAAACGTTTATATACTTTATTTTAAAACCATAAATTAAGTCTGCGAATAAAAACGCATGTATTCCATATTTTTTTACACTTTGTACAACTTTGATGCCTATAAGAATCAAAGAATAGGCTATAAATATTAAGGCTGCAGGTCGTCCATAAATCCCAAATATGGTAATGATGATACTGTATATAAAAAAATGAAATCCTAAGTGGATTGCAATTATAACCATTTGTTCTTCTAAGTATCCGTCAATTCCCATAAAGAGATTTTTGTAATGTCTTATTGCCCTTTTAAAAATGTTGTCCTTTTTATCTATGTTATTCAATTTTATATCCCATTCCATAAACGGATTTTAAATGATCTGGACTTTTAGAGTCTATCTCAATTTTATCTCGAAGTCTTGATATATGAACCGACACAATCTTTTTTACATCATATGGCGGTGCATTCCATACATTTTCATAAATTTCTTCCGATGAAAACACCCTACCCTTGTTGGAGATTAGAAGATGTAATATTCCATATTCATATGGCGTTATGGAAATAGGCTCACCATCAATTAGTACTTCTTTTTTTGTGTGGTCAAGCCTTATTCTCCCGGCACTATAAACAACATGTCCCGAAACATCTTTAAATTTATTTTGAAGTTCCACTCTTCTTAGGGCAGACTTAACCCTTGCAAGTAGCTCCACAGAGTCAAAGGGCTTGGTTATGTAGTCATCTGCACCACTTTCCAAGCCGTCAACCTTATCTTCCAATTCTCCCTTAGCTGACAATATTAAAATTGGCACAGAAGATACCTCTCTTATTCTCCTTGTCAGTTCAATACCATCCATTACAGGCATCATTACATCTGCAAGAACTAAGTCAAAAATATTATCTTTTAAAATTAAATCTAATGCCTCTTTTCCATTGTAGGCTTTAAAAACTTTATATCCACTTTCTTCCAAATAAAATTCTATGGCTTCAACTATATCTCTCTCGTCATCGCAAACCAAAATATTATGCATATAATCACCCTAAATTTATTATATCAATAATTCTATGATTTAACTCATTGAAATTATTACAATATATCAACAATCACCTTAAACTTTCAGCAATTTCATGTATTTTTTTAAGTCTATGATTAACTCCCGACTTTCCTACTGGTGGGTCCAGCCTTTCTCCCAGTTGCTTTAAAGTATCCTCGGGGTATTCAAGCCTTGCTATGGCAATCTCCCTCAAGTTTTCGTTTAGGTAGTCCAGACCCTTTTTGTCTATAATAAATTCTATATCATCCACATGCTTAATGGACGCGTTTATTGTCTTGTCCATATTTGCAGATTCAAAGTTCATAACTCTGTTGACATTATTTTTTATCTCTTTAAAAACTCTAATGTCTTCAAATTTAAACATATTCTGATATGCACCTATAAGAGCAAGAAAGTCCGCTATGGACTCTCCCTCTTTAAGATATAGAAAGTTGTCGTCCTTTCTACTTGCAATCTTAGGATATATATTAAAATGTTCTAAAATCTCGCTAAGTTCTCTCGCATAGTTCAAATTTCCTGAAACTATCTCCATATGATAGCCCTTGTCGGGACTTGTTATGGATCCGGCACCTAAAAAACTTCCTACAATGTAGGCTTTTTTAAAACTATCTTCTTCTATAAGTTTTTTTGGCACATCATTTGTATTAATGAAAAAAGGATCGGCATTTAGTTCGATGTCTTCCAAGAACTCTTTTGAAATTGGACTTTCAATTGAAATCTTGTAAAGATTTTTTCTTCTAAAAGCAGAACCCTTCACCACCTCTATACTACATTCATAATTGTATAAATCTTTTATGTCTGCAAATATGCGTCTTGCTATTGCATTCGTCTCCGTAGAAAATTGTACCTTCGTGTTTTGAAAATTATATAAAAGAGAACCATTGACTCTATAAAGTCCAGCAAGAAATGAAAGCTTCTCGCCTTTTGAATCAAAAGCGAGCCTGCTTACCTCATTTTTTACCTCTGTTGAAAACGACAAGTCTATCCCTTTCCTTCATTTCTATAAAATTCTTTAACTTTGCGGATCATATTCTTTTCCGCATTATGTCTAACCAATCTTATAGCCTTATCAAAAGGCATGTATACCGCATCGGAAAAACCTTCTTCTTTTTGTGGCTTAAGTTTTTGAGTATCGCTTTTCATATAGTAGTAGTGAACTGTCTTTTGTACCTTTTCACCACTAAAGTTTCGATACCAATATTTAACATAGCCAATATATCGCACTATGGAAGCGTCAGCTCCTGCCTCTTCCTTGACTTCTCTAAGTGCTGCGTCTTCTTTAGTTTCTCCTTTCTCTAAACGACCTTTTGGAAGGACCCAATCTCCACGGAATTTTCTTAAAACAACAACTTTACCATTACGGACAATTACTCCGCCGCCACTTGTTTCTTCCATATGTCCTCCTTAAAATATTAAACTATTATTTATTATACCACGTCCTAGGATTAATTATACTTATTAAATTAAATATAACTATTATGAGAATATTGATTAGATTTCTCCTATTATCGAAAAATGTGATAAAATTTTAGTAGGTGATTTTATGGAGCGTGATTATTGGCCAACTGATGGCTTTAAATATAAGACTTATGATTTTGATAAAGAAAAATTAGAAAAATTAAATATAGCACTTAAAAATGAGTTCAATAATATAACTGGAATTATGATTGTTAAAGATAGCTATTGTGTCTTTGAAGAATATTATAACGGCATTAATGAAAGGGACAAAAAGCCCCTTGCCTCCGTTAGCAAGTCCATACTGTCTGCACTTTTTGGAATTGCCATGGACCAAGGCTATATAGAGTCTGTGGACACACCCATTTATAAATTCTTTCCAGAGTATGATATAGAAGATGAAAACTTAAAAAAGATAACATTAAAACATATTTTAAACATGACTGCTCCCTTTGACTTTAAAGCTTGGGACGAGCCATTAGGAGACTTTGTAAGTTCTGACAACTGGACAAAGTACGCACTTGATCTGCTTTCAAAGGAGGAAAATAAAGAAAGGTTCAAGTACTCAACCATTGGAACCCATCTTCTTGCAGTTATTTTAACCAGAGCCATTGGAATTTCCCTAAGGCGCTATGCAAATAAAAATCTTTTTTCAAAAATTGGAATGGATTTAATTCCCTACTACCCTATGACTGGATTTGGATTTGATAATTTATTTGGTCGATATGTGAGAGGTTGGATTCACGACCCACAGGGAAACTCCATAGGTGGATTTGGAATAAATATGAGTCTTCGTGATATGACTAAGTTTGGATTTTTATATTTGAACAACGGAAACTGGAATGGGACACAGGTTGTTTCTGAAAACTTTGTGAAAGAGTCTTTTAAAAAAGAGAAATATGACTATGGATACCTTTGGTGGATATACAAATACAAACAGTATGACGCTTACTGTGCACTGGGCATAGGCGGCCAATGTGTATGTGTTATTCCAAAACTGGACATGGTGGTGTCCATTAGTTCGTCCTTTATTAGAGACTCAAGAAACAGATGGATGTTTATAAGAAAAATAATTTTACCAATGTTTTTAGATTAATTCGAGAGGGAAACCTCTCTTTTTTTTTACAATAAAAAAAGACAAGAAAACCCTTGTCTTTATAATATATTTTAAAGTTCTGAGCTATCTAAGCTAAATGTATCCCATTTAGATAAATCTCCTGCTTCATATCCCTTTTTATACCATCTGGATCTTTGCTCGCTGGTGCCATGGGTATATGACTCTGGCCTAACTTCTCCAGTAGCCCTTTTTTGAATTGTGTCGTCACCAATCACCCATGCAGTGGAAATAGCTTCCTCAAGGTCTCCTGGGTCCAAGTAGCCCTTGTCCTCTTGGTACCTTGCAACAACACCTGCCAAGTAGTCCGCCTGTAGTTCAAGTCTAACCGTAAGTGCGTTTTGTTCTTCTTTAGATAACTGTGCCATTTGCTTTTGATACTGACTCATTATCCCTGTTACATTTTGAACGTGGTGTCCTATCTCGTGACTTATTCCATAAGACAAGACAAAGTCGCCATTCTTTGCACCAAATCGATTTATTAGTTCATCATAAAAAGATAAATCCATATAAACTGTATTGTCTCTAGAGCAATAGAAAGGACCAGTTCTTGAACTTGCAAGGCCACATCCAGATCTTATTGAATCTTTAAAAACTTTCATCTGTGCTGGTCTATATTCTATACCTTCTTCACCTAACATCTCTGCCCATGCATCTTCAGTGTCAGCTAGCACCACTGCAGAGTAGTCATAAAGCTTTTGTTCTTCTGGGCTTAATTTATACTCCTGCTGATTTTGTGGCTGATTGGTGTTACCACCTTGTGATGCAGTTTCAAGAGCAGCCTGTGGGTCCCCTGTCAAAAGATATACAAGTAGTGCAAGGATTAAACCTCCGCCACCAATTGCTACACCTCGGCCCCCGCCACCTCTTCCAGCGTTACTTATATTTTTTGATTGCCTTCTTCCTTCCCACTTCATAAAAATCTCCTTTGTTTACTATATTTCCTTTTGAATAACATATTTGTATTATACCCCTTTTGTAAAATCTCAAGAAAATAAAAAAACATAACATTTCAAACCATGTTATGCTTTTAAATCTATCTTACAATTTTTACTTTCTCGTCTATATTTTCCTTTCCTTTTGCTTCAGGTTCACTTACAATTCCACCAAACGGCATTTGAGCTAGTAGTTTATATTCCTTTGGTATATCAAACAATTCCTTAACTTTGTCATCTATAATTGGATTATAATGTTGTAGGGACGCTCCTAAATTTAATTCCCTTAGCATTGACCAAACTGAAATTTGTAACATTCCATTTGCTTGATTTACCCAAACTGGAAAATTATCAGAATAAGTGCTAAAGTCTTCTTGCATTTTCTTAACAGTATTTTCATCATATAAGAATAGAACAGTTCCAGCTCCCGCTTTAAATGAATCTATCTTTTCTCTAGGAACTTTACCCTCAAATACATTATAAATTTCATCCCAAAGCTTATCATGCTTTTCACCAAACAAAACTACCACTCTTGCGCTTTTCATATTAAACGCATCTGGCACAAGCTCTGTAACGTCTTTAATCTTTTCTTCAATTTCACTTTCTGAAACTGGTAATTCTTTGTTAATGTTGTAATATGTTCTTCTCTTTTCTAATGATTTTATAATATTCATTTCTACCTCCTGTTTTTAAATAAATTAATAATCTACTTTTTCCTTTATAAAAGTACCATTTCTAAGTTCTAAATATGCCATTTGCATTTCTCTTGGTGTGTTCATTACAATTGGACCACCCCATGAAATAGGTTCATTTAGCGCCTTTGAATTAATATATAGCACCTGTGATTTTTTATCGCCATTTTTAATTATAAGACTGTCACCATCTGTTAATTTAACAGCTATTTTTTCTTCAATATATTCATCACCAATGTAGATGTCTCCCAATAGCGTAAAGATTAACACAGAGTCATCTTCCTCCATATCAACTTTAAATTCTACATTTGGTTCTAGGTGAATATCGTAATAGTTAAGTGGAAGATGGTCTCCCTTGTAGCCTTGGTGGTCCTTGTAACTACCAGCTAAAAGTCTAAGCTTTCCACCTTCTATTTCAATATCTTCTATTTCACTTTTTTTAATGCTGTTGTAACTTGGCTTACTCATCTTTTCCTTTGATGGTAGATTTAGCCACAGCTGTACACCTAAAAGCCTTTCTGAATCTGGAATCATCTCTTCGTGCATAATACCGGAGCCAGAGTTCATCCATTGAACCTCTCCATCAGTAATTGCTTCTTTATTGCCAAGGCTATCTCTATGAACCATGTTTCCTCTAGATAAATAACTTATGGTTTCAATCCCTCTATGAGGATGCATTGGAAAGCCCGCTCTGTAATCTTCAGGGTTTGTGCTATCAAATGAGTCAAGCATTAAAATTGGATCAAACTCCTTTGCAGTGTCTCTTCCTAAAACTCTTACTAGGTTTACTCCTGCACCATCTCTTGTATCAAATCCTTTGACTTTTGTCTTAACTTTTCTAATCATCTAATCTTCCTCCCATCTTCTTCAAGAGATACAAAAGTTTTTCTTTTTCTTCTGAAGTTAAAACTTTCATACTATTTACTATCATGGCTTCATTTTTAGGGACTACCTTTCTAATGACATCACTTCCATCTTTAGTTAAACGAAGTATACATACACGTCTGTCCTTTTCATCAGGAAGCCTTTCAATATAATTCATCTTCACCAAATTGTTAACTATGACAGATATAGTTCCAACGCTGCTTAGGATTTTTTCTCTAACTTCTCCCACAGTCATATCACCTTTACTGTAAAGGGCTTCTAAAACCATAAACTGACTAAGGGTCAAGCCATGTTCAGCAGCAATCTTTAATGTCTTTTTATCTATATCATTTATATTTCTATGAAGTCCAATTAGAATCTTCATTTCTGTTTTACTCACAAGTATCACCTCCAGGATAATTATATCTAATTAGATATAATCTACATAGATATATTACCCTGTTTTTATTTCATAAACCATTTTCTTAAAAATTTTTC